>NZ_AJMT01000210.1:0-15486 GCF_000260655.1 Neisseria sicca VK64 | reverse complement strand
TTGGCAGTCCATTGTCGCTGCGTCATTAATACTTAACTCCCTACGACTATACGGTTCCAGCATCCTTGTTTCAGTATATGTGGCTTCAATATTATCAGGACTTTGGATTTTCCATATTTTCTTTTTTAAGATGATGGGTTTGTCGCAGGCATGATCTCCTCCTACGCCTTCAAAAATTTCAATTTCACTACCATCTTTACTAAAACTATATTGCTGTTTCAGTTTATTTAATAATTGTTGAAAATTTTGGTATTCATTTTCTTTGAATTTAAATCCACTTGTTTCATCACTTACTTCCCAGGGAGAGGATAAGATTTCAACCCTATATAATTTTCCTTTTTCAAAATATACATTTACCCAGTCAAAGTTTGCATAATTTGATTTTATATTTTGGAAGATAATTGGATCAGCCGGAGGATAAAAGGAACTTGAGTCATCACTTGGCTGGACTTCTCTCCCTCCTAATTTTTTAATATGGCTAATAATAGATAATTTATTGTTACCTATTTCAAAAAAATCTATACCTGTAATTAAACTTGAGTCAGATGCAAATGTATTGCTTGATAGAAAGACTAAGCAAGAAATTATCCACTTTTTCATTATTGGTCTTTTAACTGATTAATTATATGTATTTTCATTTTTCACTATGGTGGTTAAGCTGTTTCATAGATACTTCATCCGGCATCACCATACCCAGCGAAATCACATATTTCAATGCTTCGTCCACGCTCATATCGAGTTCGCGCACGTCGCTTTTTTTCACCATGATGTAATAGCCGCCGGTCGGATTGGGCGTGGTCGGCACATAGACGGAAAGATAGTCGTCATCGTGCGGCAGGCTGCCTTTGAGTTTGTCGGGAATATGCCCTGAAACAAAGGCAATCGTCCAAATATCGGGTTGCGGGAATGGAACCAGCACGGGCGTTCTGAACGAGCGGCTGCTGTCGGAGAGCAGGGACTCGGATACCTTTTTAACGCTGGAATAGATGGACTTGACGACGGGAATCCGTCCCAACAGGCTGTCCCATGCGGCGAGGATTTGACGCCCCAAAACGTTGGCGGCGAACACGCCGGTCAGAAATAAGACGACGATGGCGGCAATAATGCCCAGGCCAGGAATATTGAATCCCCAGAAATATTGTGGCTGCCATTGCTCGGGCAGCAGGCTGATCAGCCGGTCGGCGGCTGATATGATATAGCTGACCGCCCAAATGGTTACGGCTATCGGCAGCCATACCAGCATGCCTGTAATCAGATATTTTTTTAATGCCTTGGCAACTTTTCCGCCTTCGGCCGTTTGTTCTGTCATCTTCTGTGTTATTCCGACAAATATCGCCCAAACGTTGCATTATACGCGTTTGGGCGATAGGAAACGAGTGTTTTTAATATGGGGAAGGTGTTTGTTTTGCTTTCAGACGACCTGCGTGCAACATGATGTAAAAGGTCGTCTGAAAACGGGGTTGGGCATCAAATTCCATCCCAGTCGTTGAACATCAGACCGATGCCGATGCCGTTTTGTTTGTGGTTGTAATCAATCAGGCTTTCGCCGTAGCCGTGAAAGCCGCGCACGACGCCTTTGAGTTTGCCTTTAATCGGGAAGGTATAGGCGGCTTCAACCGCGCCGTGTCCGGTTTTGGGATTGTAGCGCAGCAGGGACGAAATATTTTGTTTGTCGTTCAGACGGTATTGCAGCTTCAAATCGCCATAACCCATATAGTCGGTAATGTCGGGATTGTCGTTGTTTTCGCCGGTCTGATCAAATGCCCGCATCCACACGCGCGGGATGACGGTCAGCTTGCCCCATTCCATCCCCGCCAATGCGTAAACGCGGTTCCATGAGCGGGATTCGGGTCGGCTTTGTCCGTTGGATTGGTGGACGAAGCCTGCGCCGACCATCCGCAGTTTGCCGCCGAACGGCAAATCTGCCTTCACGGGTTGGGTCAGGAAGATTTCGGGTTCGTAATCGGTGTTGCGGAACGGTGCGGATTTTCTGCCTTGGTTGTAAATCTGCCAATCGGATTTTTGGGTGTAGCCGAACCACAAATCCGCGCGGGTTTTAAACAAATCTTCGGCAATTTTGCTTTTGAACGAAACTTGCAGTTTGGTTTCTATGTGTTTCTGTTCGCTGAATTTTTCCTGATTGGTCGTGCCACGCGAAGGGGAGTGGGGATGAAGGTTGGGCGAGCTGTTGTACCATGCGGGCATCAGGTACATGGGATTGTGCTCGCGCACGCTCAACAAGCCGCGCGAGTCGTTTTTGTCCAAATCGTACATCAGGCTCAGCGGCGTGTAGGCATCGGCTGCGGTGCGTAGATTGTCTTCCGAAAGGGTGGATTGCTCTTTATTTTCGTCAAACACAATCGTCGCCGCCTTTTTCTCACGGCTGGTGCTGATGGTTTTGGGCAAATCGACCGGCGCTTTGGCGGTTTCTTCGCGAATGACGGGCAGCGGTGCTTGCGGCGGCAGTTGAGCTGAGTAAATGCTGTCGTAACACGCCAAACGGGTGGCATTGTCTTGAATGGAGGTGCATTGCAAAGCCGTGTCGGCATAGGCGACAGGAGCGGCTGTTCCGCCGATAAGGATAAGCATCAAAGCGCGCCGACATTTGGATAATGACGGTTTTTTGTTCTTTAGGGCATCGCTTTGCGCCAAATTGTGTTTCAACATCTTGTTCATCATTTCATTCATGGGATTGCCGATTGGGTGTTTTCAGACGACCTTTTGCCTGAACATCGGGATTAATCGTTTGAAAAGCAGATCAAGCCGCATTTTACCGCCTTGTGCCTTCTTTACGGCAGGTCGTCTGAAAAGTTTACATCAACTTGCACCACATACGGCAATGCCCCTGAAAGGTTAAGACCTCAGGGGCATCGTTATCTGCTTACCTGTCCCGACGCGGTAACACGCCAAGGCGATGGGCGAAAAAGATTAAGCCAATGCTTTTACTTTGGCAGACAGACGGCTCTTATGGCGGGCTGCTTTGTTTTTGTGGAATACGCCTTTGTCAGCGATACGGTCGATGACTTTGACGGACTCTTGGTAAACTGCTTGAGCAGCAGCTTTGTCGCCGGCTTCAACTGCTTTCAACACTTTTTTCACCGCGGTACGGAATGCAGTACGCAGGCTGGCGTTGTGGGCGCGTTGTTTAACCGATTGGCGGGCACGTTTGCGGGCTTGTGCGCTGTTTGCCATATTGAATATCTCCTGAAAAAATAAATTCTGTAAACGCGCAATTTTAAAGACAGATTCCTCTATATGCAAGTATTTTCTCTGTTCGCGCGCGCAAATCGCCCGTATTTTGCCCAAAAACGACATCTTGTGCAACGCCGTTTTCCCGAGCCTAAGAAATCGTGCCTTATTTCAATAAAAATCAGTCAGATATTGCTTTGAGTTCTCACCCACTTCCATTACAATAGCCCCGCTTTGCGCCGGGGTATTGATGGGGTGCAGAGTGTTCATTTTCCGTTAACAATCTTTCATCAGGAATCTGCCCGTATGAAAAAATCCGTATTAGCCGTATTGGCGGCATTATCGCTGGCCGCTTGCGGCGGTGGCGAGAAAAAAACCGAGCAACCTCAAGCAGGCAGCGCGCCTGCTGCCAATGCCGAAGCAGCCGCCACCGATACTTTGAACATCTACAACTGGTCGAACTACGTTGACGAAAGCACCGTTGAAGACTTCAAAAAAGCCAATAAGCTGAAGCTGACCTACGACCTTTACGAAAACAACGAAACCCTCGAAGCCAAAATGCTGACCGGTAAATCCGGCTATGACTTGGTCGTTCCCGGCATCGCCTTCCTGCCCCGCCAAATCGAAGCGGGTGCTTATCAAAAAATCAATAAAGACCTGATTCCCAATTACAAAAACATCGATCCTGAGTTGTTGAAAATGCTGGAAACTGCCGACCCGGGCAACCAGTATGCCGTTCCTTATTTCTCCGGCGTCAACACTTTGGCAATTACGGCGAAGGGTAAAGAGCTTTTGGGCGGCAAGCTGCCTGAAAACGGTTGGGATTTGCTGTTCAAGCCTGAATACACCAACAAGCTGAAATCATGCGGTATCGCTTTGTGGGATACGCCGAGCGAAATGTTCCCGATTTTGCTGAACTATTTGGGTAAAGACCCCAAAGGCACAAATCCTGATGATTTGAAAGCGGCGGCGGAAGTGCTGAAAGCCATCCGTCCTGATGTAAAACGTTTCAGCCCGTCTATCATTGACGAATTGGCGCGCGGCGACATCTGTCTCGCAGCGGGTAACGGCGGCGACTTGAACTTGGCGAAAGCCCGTTCCGAAGAAGTGAAAAACAACGTCGGCATTGAAGTTTTGACGCCGAAGGGTATGGGCTTCTGGATTGAATCTTGGCTGATTCCCGCCGATGCGAAAAACATCGCCAATGCCCATAAATACATCAACTACACGCTTGATCCCGAAGTGGCTGCGAAAAACGGCATTGCCGTTACCTTCGCGCCCGCAAGCAAACCGGCACGCGAGAAAATGCCTGCCGAATTGGTTAACACCCGCTCCATCTTCCCGAATGCTCAGGATATGAAAGACGGTTTTGTGATGCCGCAAATGAGTTCGGATGCGAAGAAGCTGTCGGTTAATCTGTGGCAGAAGATTAAAGTTGGTTCGAACTGATGGTTTGATGTTTTAAAGTGAAAGGTCGTCTGAAAACCTTGAATTGGGTTTTCAGACGACCTTTGCTTATGTTGGTTTCGTGGTGGGCGGGTTGTATGGTGGCTTAACTTTTTGATTTTAAAGTGGGTTCACTCTATTTGTAATGATTTGAGTGATAAAGAAAAAGCACAGTTTAATTAAACTGTGCTTTCAGAATTTGGCACGCCCACGGGGAATCGAACCCCGGTTACCGCCGTGAAAGGGCGATGTCCTAACCGCTAGACGATGGGCGCGGATAAGTTTTGTTGGCGCACCCGGAGCGATTCGAACGCCCGACCCTCTGGTTCGTAGCCAGATACTCTATCCAACTGAGCTACGGGTGCATTTTCATCACTTCGCGACTGCGTCGTGAATCAAGAAGACCGAATAATATACAAGCTGTCGGCGGCTGTCCAGTATTTTCTGGATAAAAATATTTATAATAAAATAACAATATGAAAATAAAGGATATTAATTATCGTAAAATGCCTACTCCCGATAAGTCTTGCGCCATTTTTGCGGCGGCGTTGTCTGTCATGCCACCAACGAAATCTAAGATTTTCATGTAGGCGCGATACAGGCTGTCGGTTTCTTGGATGGGGTCGTGGTTTTTTAACAGATCAAGCGCGAGGGATTGGCGCACATCGACCTGTTTTTGCGCAATCATGGCGTATGCGGCGGGAACCAATAAATCCAAAATGGAACCGAGACACGGGAAAGTGGCGATTTCGGTCATGAGTTTGGTGCGGTGGCGGAAAATGCGCGTGCGGGCAAGTTCTTTCGCTTTTTCCAAGGTGTTTTGAACCTGCGGGCTGCACAACGCCAACAGGTCTTTGCCTTTGAAGTTGCCGTTTAGCAGGTCGGATTGGTGCATCATGAAGGTTTGGGCGACGTCTTCTATCGCTTTGCCGATGGCGATGCCGCGCAACATGGCGCAACGCTGGCGGCTGGATTGCGCGTGCCAAGTGCTTTCTTCAAAAGTGAGTTCGGATAATACGCTTTCGATTTCGGCGTCGCTCAGCAAATCCAGTTCGACCGCGTCTTCCAAGTCTAAGAGGGCGTAGCAGATGTCGTCGGCTGCCTCCATCAGGTAGGACAGGGGATGGCGTACCCAGCAGTCTTTGCCTGATTCAATCAGCCCCAATTCGTCGGCAACGCGGCGGATGAAGGGTAATTCGGTTTGGTAAATATTGAATTTTTTTCTTCCGTTGGGGTGTTGCGTCGTCCAAGGGTATTTCAGCAGTGCGCCTATGGCGGCGGACGTCAGGCGCATGCCGCCTGCGTCGGGATACATTTCCAAACTTGCCGTGATGCGCAGGCTGTGGGCATTGCCTTCATAGGTTTGGATGTCGTTGCGTTCGGCGTCGTTTAATGTCTGTAAAAACGGCTGGTTTTTGGGATTGCGGAACCAGTCGCGCAATGCGTCTTCTCCGGTGTGTCCGAACGGCGGGTTGCCTAGGTCGTGCGCAAGGCAGGCGACTTGGACGACGGCGCCGATATCGCTCGGCGTATTGTTTTCCGGTAAAAAGCCGCCTGCCTGCAGCATCACGCCGACGCGGTTGCCGATACTGCGCCCGACGCTGGCGACTTCGACGCTGTGTGTGAGGCGGTTGTGGGTCAGGTCGTGTTCGGCTAGAGGGTGGACTTGGGTTTTACGTCCCAATCTGCGGAATGCGCCGGAGAACACGACGCGGTCGTAGTCGATATGGAAGTCGGTGCGCAAAGCGTCGGCTCCTTCTTGGGTGGAAGGCGTGACGGTCGGGATGATTTCGCCGTTTTTCGTGCGGAAACGTTGTGTGGAGAGTAGATTTTTCCAATTCATCTGCATGAAATTGCTCCTTGCGGGTTTTCAGACGAGCTGTGTAGGATGGACGGGATATTACTGCATTGCGGGACGGTTTGAAATCCCGATTGGCGTAGGGCGGCTGCTTGGGTTGCGGGTCTGAACAGGACTTTGTTTTTCAGTTACAATACGCACTTATTATAATGATCGACAGTTTGAAGAGACGCGATGAAAGAACATAAGGCCCGGAAACGCTTCGGGCAGAATTTTTTGCAGGACACGCGGATTATTGCCGATATTGTCAACGCGGTGCGTCCGCAGGCGGATGATGTGGTGATTGAGATCGGGCCGGGCTTGGCGGCGATTACCGAGCCTTTGGCGAAGAAGTTGAACTGCCTGCACGTTATCGAAATCGACCGCGACATCGTACGTCGTCTGAAAACGCTGCCGTTTGTGGATAAGCTCGTGATTCATGAAGGCGATGTATTGCAGTTTGATTTCAACAGCATCGCGGGCAAAAAGAAAATTGTCGGCAACCTGCCGTACAACATTTCCACGCCACTTTTGTTCAAGCTGGCGGAAGTGGCGGACGATGTCGTCGATATGCACTTTATGCTGCAAAAAGAAGTGGTCGAACGCATGGTTGCCGCGCCGAAAAGCAACGACTATGGCCGCTTGGGCGTAATGCTGCAATATTTTTTCGATATGGAGCTGCTGATTGACGTGCCGCCCGAGTCGTTTGACCCTGCGCCGAAAGTGGATTCGGCGGTGGTGCGCATGATTCCGGTGAAACACCGTATCGGCAAGGCGGACGATTTCGAGCATTTCGCCAAACTGGTGAAACTCGCCTTCCACCAACGCCGCAAAACCATACGCAACAATTTAAAAGAGCTTGCCGGCGACGAGGATTTACAGGCAGTCGGCATCAGCCCGCAAGACCGCGCCGAACACATCGCGCCGGAGAAATATGTGGAACTGAGCAATTATCTCGTCCGTAAGGTCGTCTGAAAAATAGGGGATGGAATGCTTAAAAAATATCTTTGGGGCGGGGTAGTCATATTCATTGCAGGTACGGTGTTTGCCTTAGGCGGTATCGGCGGGAAGAAAGGTGATTTGCTGAGTAAGGCAAAGGCTGGTGATGCAGATGCACAATATATGTTGGCAGAGCAGTTGGAAATGACCACTGACCCTGTGAATCTCAAGAAGAGTGAGTTTTACTATTGGCTCAAGAAAGCTGCAAAAAACGGCAATGGTCAGGCACAGGATTTACTCCATGATATTGATGCCGAATATGATAGAAAGGCTTTGGAAGACGAACTTGCACCTAACGGTTCGCAAAAATTGATGGATGAAGTCGCCAAGCTGGAAAGGCAGAAACGGAAAAATTATCCGTTAATCAAGGAAAAATTGTTTAAAGCGGGGACGTTGGGAAATTTTTCGGCTCTGGTGAAAACCGCATGGCTATTTGGAAATCAGGATGCTGCGCGGGAATATGGCGTGCCTTTCTATCCTTTGAAAGCCTGTATTTTGTCGGTATATACCAATAATCGTTATGGTGATCTGAATAAGGATGCAATGGATGTATTGTGCAGCGGTATTTACTATGAACACAATGCGAAAAAAATAGATGGCTATGTTAAACGTATCGAAGATAAACCAGCCAAAATCTGGTCAATTTTAGAGAATGTAAAATAAACATGATTAAATTCAAAAATGTACATAAACATTTCAAAGACCTGCACGTCATCAACGGCGTCAATCTGGAAGTGAAGCAGGGTGAGGTGGTGGTGGTTTGCGGACCTTCGGGCAGCGGCAAATCGACGCTCATCCGTACCGTCAACCAGCTTGAAAGCATTGAGAGCGGCGAGATTTGGGTGGACGGTATCAATGTTGCCGACCCGCAAACGGATTTGAACAAGGTGCGTGAGGAAGTGGGTTTTGTGTTTCAAGGCTTCAATCTGTATCCGCATCTGACCGTATTGGAAAACATCATCCTGTCGCCGATGAAGGTGAAAAAACAAAGCCGCGAACAGGCTGAGGAAAAGGCGATGGAGCTGTTGGAACGCGTGGGTTTGGCGCATAAAAAAGATGCTTTCCCCAGCCAGCTTTCCGGCGGTCAGCAGCAGCGCGTGGCGATTGCGCGCGGGCTGGCGATGGAACCGCGCGTGATGCTGTTTGACGAACCGACTTCCGCGCTCGACCCGGAAATGGTCGGCGAGGTGTTGAAAGTGATGCAGGACTTGGCGGAAAGCGGCATGACCATGATGTGTGTCACGCATGAAATGGGCTTTGCGCGCGAAGTGGCTGACCGCATTATTTTCGTGGATAAAGGGCAGATTTTGGAAAACGAAACGCCTGAAGAGTTTTTTACCAATCCGAAACACGAACGCGCCAAACAGTTCTTGCAGCAAGTGATGACGCATTAACAGCTTGTCAAAAGGTCGTCTGAAAGACAGATTTGGGCTTTCAGACGACCTTTGGCGAATGCAACCGATAGATATAAACGGCGAAGAGGCCATTTCCGATTTTGCCGTAGCAAAGGAAAACCATGTATTTTGTTGACCGTACCGCCGTCGTGCTTAAGCCGACCGCCCGTTTTTTGGAATGGCTGAAATCCGCCGATGAAAATATGCCCGACCTGACCATCGAGCAAATCCGTGCCAACTGCTCCGTATTTCTCGTGCCGCAGTTTGACGAGCCGGAAGCCGTGATTGCCTATTTTGACGAACGCTACCAACAGATTTTCGAGGCGGAACTCGCAGGCTGGGACATCGACAAAAGCAAGTGGCCGCAAGACATGAGCCTGAAGGCGTTTTGGGAATTTTTCGATACAGAAATCCACGATATGGTTTTGGACATGGAAGAAGCGGAATTGAGCATTACGCCCGTGTTCGACAATATGATGTAGGGCGATGCGCGCTTTTCAGACGACCTTGAAGCCATCCCGTTCTTTAAAAGCCTTGTCCGTTTTGTTGCATTTGTCCGCAGTTGCCGTGTGCCTGATATGGTTTTACGGTTGGATGATGTGGTTCGGGCTGGCGGCGTTGGCGGGCAGTTTTGTCCACGCTTGGCGCGTGGTGAATTTGCGGACGGCGGGTGCGGTAAAGAAAATCGCCATTGACCGCCATGCGCGTGCTTCCGTATTTTGCGGAGACGGAGAAGGGCAGGGCGCGGTATTGGACGGCGCGACGATGCTGACTCCTTACGCTTTGTTTTTGCAGTGGAACGCCGACGGCAAAACGATACGGCAATGCGTCACGCCTGATATGGCGGATAAGGAATCTTACCGTCGTCTGAAAGTTTGGGCGCGCTGGTGTCAGGCTCAGGATGCCGGGCATCCGCTTTAATTCGGTAAAGCGGTTTCCCGTCTTGTCCTATTCACATTAAACCCAATATAAAAACAGTCCGCACAATCAGCCGAAACCTTCCCTATTATGCCGAAACGACGGTTTCAGACGACCTTTTGAAAAACGAAACACACATGAAAACATTACAAGACTGGCTCTCGCATTTGGAAACCGCCCACAGCGGCGGCTTAATCGACATGGGCTTGGAACGCACGGGCGAAGTGAAAAAACGCATGAAGCTCGAGCCGCAATGCCCCGTCGTCGTTGTCGCGGGAACAAACGGTAAAGGTTCGGTCTGCGCCTACCTGACGCAGATTTACAAACAGGCAGGCTTCAAAGTCGGTACGCTGACCAGCCCGCATTTATTGCGTTACAACGAACGCATCGCCGTCAACGCCGAGCCGGTTTCAGACGACCTCATCACCGCTTCTTTCGCGCGCATCGAAGCGGCGCGCGGCGAAATATCGCTGACCTATTTTGAATTCAATGCCTTGGCGGCGGTCGATATCTTCATTCGCGAACAAGTGGATGTGATGATATTGGAAGTCGGCTTGGGCGGACGGTTGGACGCGGTCAATGTGTTCGACCGCGATTGCGCGGTGGTTACCAGCGTGGATTTGGACCATCAGGCGTTTTTGGGCGATACGGTCGAGCAGGTCGGTTTTGAAAAAGCAGGCGTGTTCCGCAGCGGCAAACCCGCAATCTGCGGGCAAAACCCCGCGCCCGAATCGTTGGTCGCACACGCCGAAGCCATAGGCGCGAAACTGCTGATGGTGCAGCGCGATTTCGATTTTTCCTCGTTAGAAAACATCCAATGGAACTACCGCTTCCATCCGCAGTATTCAGACGACCCCGCGCGCAACCGTAATTCCCTGCCGTTCCCCGCATTGCGCGGCGCATATCAGCTTTCCAACGCCGCCTGCGCGCTGACCGTGTTGGAATGTTTGAACGAAAAATTGCCGGTGGACATCGGCGCCATCAAGCGCGGATTGCTGCTGGTTGAAAATCCCGGACGTTTCCAAGTCCTGCCCGGCCGCCCGCTGACCGTTTTGGATGTCGGACACAACCCCCACGCCGCCCGCGCCCTGCGCCGCAGCCTGATTAATTTGGCGTTTGCGCAAAAACGCACCGCCGTGTTCAGCATGCTGTCCGACAAAGACATAGACGGCGTGTTGGAAATCGTTAAAGACCAGTTTGACGAGTGGTATATCGCGCCTTTGGACGTGCCGCGCGGCATGACGGCGGAAGCCTTGCAGGCGAAACTGGAAGCACAAAATATCGAAAATATACAAACTTTTACCTCCGTTCGCGAGGCGTACCGCGCAGCTTTGGCTAAGGCGGGCGAAAATGATAGAATCGTTGTTTTCGGCTCATTTCATACCGTTGCCGACGTGATGGCGGCGTTGTAAAAGGAAATCTCCATGTCTGACAATAAGCAAAATGAAGTTCTGACCGGTTACGAACAGCTCAAACGCCGCAACCGCCGCCGCTTGGTTATGGCATCGGGGTTGGTGGCGGCATCGACCGTTTTATTGGGCGTCACCCTGTCAACCGGACCGGAAAACAAGCCAGAAGAAAACGCCCAAACTACAACCATCCAACAGAATAATGCCAACGCAGAACCTGCTAACCTGGCGGATGCGACCGTGTTGGAGCCTTCTACCAAAGAAGATTTGGAAGCAGCGGCGGAAGCGGCTAAAAATGCCGATGCCGAAGTAGCGGACAAACCGCAGGAAACCGCCGCGCCGGAGCAAACTGCGCATGCGCAAGCCGAGCCGCAACCTGATGCGCCGCCAGCCGCGCCCGAAGATGTAGGCCCGCCTTTGGTGTTGATTAACGATACGCTGTCAGACAGCGACATCAAAGGTTTGGAAGAGTCTGAGAAAATCCAAAAAGCCGAAGCCGCCAAACGCGAAGCAGCCGAGCGCCGCGCGGAAGAGCGCCGCCGTAACCGTGAAGAGCAGCGTAAAGCGCAGCAGCTTCAAGCCCAAGAAGCAGCGGAACGCGAAGCCAATGCCGCCGCCCGCAAACGTGCGCTTCAAGCTGCCAAAGCCGAGAAGGCGGAACGTGCCGCCGCAGCCGAACGCAACAAATTGACACAGTTGGAAAAAGCCGAGAAAGCCGTTGCCGAACGTAAGGCGTTAAAAGCCAAAGAAGAAGCGGCGGCGAAACACAAAGCGGCAGCGGAAAAAGCCAAAGAAGCCGTCACAGCATCCGCATCCGAACCTAAAGAAAGAATTCGGGTAGATGCTTCCAAATATGAAAAAATTGAAACGGCCAACAAAAAAGCTTCCGCGGTAAGGGAAGCCGAAGCGAAAGTTGCCAAAGCCAAAACCGAGCAGACGGCCAAGGCAGAGAAAACCGCTACCGCTACTGCCGAAAGGTCGTCTGAAAAGGCAAAAACCAAAACCGCCGAAGTCAAATCAGGTAAAAAAGCCGCCATTCAGGCAGGTTATGCTGAAAAAGAACGCGCCTTGAGCCTGCAACGCAAAATGAAAGCAGCAGGTATCGACTCAACCATTACCGAAGTGATGACGGATAAAGGCAAGGTTTACCGCGTTAAATCGGGCGCATACAAAAACGCCTACGACGCCGAGCGCGACTTGAACAAACTGCGCGTACACGGCATTGCCGGACAGGTAACCAATGAATGATATTCCGTTAGCCGACATACTCGCCTTCGGCGTGATTGCGGCGTGTATCGTGATGTCGATGATACGCGGCGTCATTGCCGAAGCGGGTTCGCTGTTTGCGTGGGTGATTTCCTTTTTGTTGGCTAAAACGTTTGCCGTGCCGTTTTCGGAAGTGGCGTTTAAATCGATTCAACCGCGCGCCTTGGGCGTTGCCATTTCGTTTGTCGTGATTTTCTTTTTGGCGCGTTTTTTACAGCAGTTTTTGCGCACCATACTGACCAACGCAGCGTCATCGATGGGCTTGGGCAGCGTCAACAGAGTATTGGGCGGCGTGTTCGGCGCAGCCAAAGGCGTATTGCTGGTCACTTTGGCGGTCATGGTCTGCTCCCACACCGATTTGCCGGAAACGGAAGATTGGCAAAGTTCGTACAGCATTCCTTATTTCCAATCATTGTCTGAAGTCATCATGCCTTATCTGCCCGGTCAGAAGGACAAGGCGGAAGATAAGGCGGAATCGTAAATCCACCGGTTTCAGACGACCCCGATTACATCAAAGGTCGTCTGAAACCGGTTTTTTCATGAAGGTTAACCGTTCGGGAACCATATTTGCCGAGCGCGCCGTTTGCAGTTTGAATCTCCGGTAGAGGCATGGGCGGATTTAGAAGTATTTTATGATGAAGTCGGATTGTGTTTCCGATGTCTTGTTTTGTCGGACTGATTCATCAATCAGTCATGGTCGGTATCTGATTTCAAACTGAACGGGCGAATGATTGTCAACAATTTGGGCAACGTTGTCCGATTTATTCTATAATTCTGTTTTCCAAGTTAACCTCGAATTCGGAGAAGACGATATGTGCGGTGTATTAGGTTTGGTCAGCCATGAGCCGGTAAACCAGCTTCTATACGACGGTTTGCAGATGTTGCAGCACAGGGGGCAGGATGCGGCGGGCATTGTGACGGCGGAAGGCAGCACGTTCCATATGCACAAAGGCAAAGGCATGGTGCGCGAAGTGTTCCGCACACGCAATATGCGCGATTTGATCGGCAACGCGGGCATCGCCCATGTCCGTTATCCTACGGCGGGCAACGCAGGCAGCAGCGCGGAAGCACAGCCTTTCTACGTCAGCTCGCCTTTCGGCATCGTTTTGGCGCACAACGGCAACCTCACCAATACCGCCGAACTGTATGAAAACGTGTGCAACAAACACCTGCGCCACGTCAACACCAGCTCCGATTCCGAAGTTTTGCTCAACGTATTCGCGCACGAATTGCGCCGCGAGGTCTCTAAAAACGCCAATCCCCACCGGCTCAATATCGACAATATTTTCAACGCTGTTGCCGAAGTCCACCGCCTGGTGCGCGGCGCATACGGCGTGGTTGCCATGATTGCGGGCTACGGCATGCTCGCTTTCCGCGATCCTTACGGCATCCGCCCGCTGGTGTTGGGTTCGCAAACCGACGAGGCAGGCAGAAAATCCTATGCCGTCGCCTCCGAATCCGTTGCCTTCAATGCGCTTGCCTACGATTTGGAACGCGATATCCAACCGGGCGAAGCGGTATTCGTCGGCTTTGACGGCACACTGATTGCCCGTCAATGCAGCGACCGCGCCAAACTCAGCCCCTGCCTCTTCGAATACGTCTATTTTGCCCGTCCCGACTCCGTGATCGACGGCGTATCGGTTTACCAATCGCGTTTGGACATGGGCGTGTCCTTAGCGGAAAAAATCAAACGTGAGCTGCCCGTGGACGACATCGACGTCGTGATGCCCATTCCCGACACCAGCCGCCCCAGCGCGATGGAACTTGCCGTCCACCTCAAAAAACCTTACCGCGAAGGTTTGATTAAAAACCGCTATATTGGCCGCACCTTTATCATGCCCGGTCAGGCGACGCGCAAAAAATCCGTGCGCCAGAAACTCAGCCCGATGGAAACCGAGTTTGAAGGCAAAAGCGTATTGCTGGTGGACGACTCCATCGTGCGCGGGACGACCAGCCGCGAAATCGTCGAAATGGTACGCGCAGCGGGCGCACGCAAGGTCTATATTGCCTCCGCCGCTCCCGAAGTGCGCTATCCCAATGTGTACGGCATCGACATGCCCACGCGCGAAGAATTGATTGCTAACGGGCGCAGCGCGGCGGAAATTGCCGCCGAAATCGGCGCGGACGGCATCGTTTTCCAAAATTTGAGCGATTTGGAAGCCGTTGTCAAAGCACTCAATCCGCAAATCGAATCCTTCGATTCGTCCTGTTTCAACGGCATCTATCAAACCGGCGACATCGACCAGGCCTACCTCGATCGCCTGTCCGCCGAGAAATCCGGCTGCGGCGGCTTGAAAGTCCACCCGAGCAGGATGGAACACAGCATCAGCATCAGCGATACGGGTGACGAAGAATAAAACCGGTTTGAACGATTAAGGCAAAAGGTCGTCTGAAACGGGGTCATGTTTCAGACGACCTTTGTATAGTGGGTTAACTTTAAATCAGTACGGCGTTGCCTTGCCTTAGCTCAAAGAGAACGATTCTCTAAGGTGCTGAAGCACCAAGTGAATCGGTTCCGTACTATCTGTACTGTCTGCGGCTTCGTCGCCTTGTCCTGATTTAAATTTAATCCACTATATTACACATCTGGTTTCAGACGACCTTTTTTGAAATGGAAAGTGTTTTGTAGAGAGTGTGTTCTGTGCTCGTTTGATTGAAGATAAAGATGGTTTTATCGCTTTATTGGGTGGATGCTAATCCGGCATGGCGGTTTTGTTATTAAGGGAAATCGGGGAATAGGGGCCTTTAAAACAACCTTCCCGAATCCTTATATTGTAGCTGCTAAGGGTATTTTTACAGAAAAGAGTGAAGGTTTCAGACGACCCCTTATCCTTGAGCGAATGGAGAGCCTCCGGCTTTGTGTCTAACTATTCTCCAATCGGGAAGGTTAGGGTAGATTTGGGTATCTAGGAAGTTGAATTTATAAAAAATGCAGTTCATCTGCACTATGAAGGAAAAGAGGAATTGCTGAAAATGAGTGTATTGGATGTATTTAGGCTGTGTCTGATTTGTATGTAAAAGGTCGTCT
>NZ_AJMT01000209.1:0-2224 GCF_000260655.1 Neisseria sicca VK64 | reverse complement strand
TGTTTCAGTATTCTCCTGGAAATACTGTAAACAACGCTAGGGATTTCTACACCTTATTTGTCCGCCGCAAAACCTCCGCCAAAGGCGGTATTTAACGCCAGCCACGCGGTAAATAGCTTCGCCTGTGCCTGCGCCAGTTGCGCTTCGTCTTGCAGGGTTTCGTCCTGCGCGGCGAGCCAGTCAAGCTTGTTGTCCAGCCCCGCGCGGTAGCGGCTTTGCGCGGCGGCGGCGTTTTTGCGGGCCAGCGCGGTCATCTCGGTTTGGTCGCGCACGGCTGCGGCAGCGGTTTCGTATTGCGTCAGCGCGTCGGCCGCCTCGCGCAGGGCGGTGTAAACGTTTTTGTTGTAACGCGCCGCCTGCTCGTCAAACTCAGCTTCCTTGCGCGACAGGTTAGCCCGCAACGTGCCGGAAGTAAAAATCGGCAGGCTCACGCTCGGCAGCAGTCCGGCGAGAAACGACGACGAATGCGGCAGGTTGCCGATTTCCACATTGGACAAGCCGGCCAGCGCCTTGATGGTAATGTTCGGATAAAACTCGGTTTTCGCGCTGGCAACCAGATGGCGGCGGGCGGTCAGTGCCTCGCGCTGCGCCGCCAAATCGGGGCGTTTGCCGAGCAAGTCGGCGGTGAGCTGCGACACGGGCGGCGCGGGGGTGTTTGCGGCGGGGTTGGGCGCGAAGTTGTCCAACGCCTGCGCCGGTTGCCCGGTCAAGGCGGCAAGCGCGTGGCGGATTTGCGCAATGTTGCCGTCCAAATCCGACAAGGCAGCCTGAAAACGGCTGTTGCCTTGCTGTACCGCATAGAGCCTGCTCGGCGCGACCTGTCCGGCGCGGATGAGTTCGCGCACCACCTGCTCGCGCTCGCGGTTCAACTGCGCCCGCTGCGCCACGCGCTGCCGCGTTTCCAGCAGCAACTGCCATTGGCGGTAATACGTCGCCACGCCCTGCGCCAGCAGTAGCCGCGTCTGCGCGATTTCGTATTCCACGGCGCGTTGCTGCCCCAGCGCAGCTTCCAGCTGGTGCTTGTATTTGCCGAACACATCGGGCGACCATTGCCCTTGCAGTTGCAGCGATTCATAAGTGATATTGGTGCCGTGGTCGCCCAGCAGCCGCTTTTCCAAATCGCTGATGAGTTCGGGCTTCTCGCGCTCGTTTACGCCGTCGCGGTGCAGCAGTGCGCCGCTCAGCCCCAATCCAATCTTCACGCCGCGCTGCGAATCCGCCAAATCCGCCCCCGCCTGCGCCTGCCGCAGGCGCGCCTGTGCCGCCGCCAAATCGGGCGAACGCGCGAGGGCGGTGTCAATCAGGCTGTCGAGCTTGGCATCGTTGAGCGCACGCCACCATTGCGGCGCAATCGGCGGCTGCGAGCTGGCGGGCAGACCGAGCGTTTCGGCGGTTTCCACGGCGGCGGGGGTGTGCTTGGGATGAGTGGCGCAGCCCGAAAACAGTGCGGCACAGAGGAAAAATAAAGGGAAGCGTTTGAACATTTTGAAATATATATAAACAGGAATCGGGATGATTATAACGAAAAACGTATCGGGCGGGGGTTGGAAAACTTCAACGCAAAAGGCAGAGACCTTTGCAAAATTTCTTTTCCTCCAACAACCGAAACCCAAAAACAGGTTTTCGGCTGTTTTCTCCCCCAATCACTCCTAATTTTACCCAAATACCCCCTTAATCCTCCCCGGATACCTGATAATAAGGCATCCGGACCGCCTTTTAGGCGCAAACAGGCACACTTAGCCTGTTAGCTGCTTTCAACAGGTTCAAACAATCGCCTTCAGATGGCTTTGCGCACTCACTTTGAGCAGACCAAAATAGGCTGCCCGGGCGTAGCGGAATTTACGGTGCAGCGTACCGAAGCTTTGTTCGACCACATAACGGGTCTTCGACAAATATCGGTTGCGTTTGGTTTGCGCTTCCGTCAGCGGATGGTTGCGGTGGGCTTTGCGCATAATGCCGTCTAACAACTGATGCTCTTTCAGATGTTGCCGGTTTTCCTTACTGTCGTAGCCTTTGTCGGCATAGACGGTCGTCCTTCGGCAATGCCTTCCAACAAAGGGGACAGATGGTTGCACTCATGGGTATTGGCAGAGTGATGTGCAGTTTCTCGATATAGCCTTCCTCATCGGTACGGGTATGTTGTTTGTAACCGAGTTTGTAGAGGCCGTTTTTCTTTGTCCAGCGGGCATCGCTGTCTTTGCTCGGTGTGGTTTGGCCGCTGACT
>NZ_AJMT01000208.1:0-9863 GCF_000260655.1 Neisseria sicca VK64 | reverse complement strand
TGTTTGAACCTGTTGAAAGCAGCTAACAGGCTAAGTGTGCCTGTTTGCGCCTAAAAGGCGGTCCGGATGCCTTATTATCAGGTATCCGGGGAGGATTAAGGGGGTATTTGGGTAAAATTAGGAGTGATTGGGGGAGAAAACAGCCGAAAACCTGTTTTTGGGTTTCGGTTGTTGGAGGAAAAGAAATTTTGCAAAGGTCTCACTTCGTTGAAACCGCGTTTTAGCTTCGCAGAAACTCCGCTTTCTTCGGAAGCTCCGTTTTCAGACGCCCCCTACTCTTTCCCCGCCGCAACGGGTTCGGCCTTTTCAAACGCCGCCTTCAACTGTTCTGCCGCCTGTATCAACTGCCGCGCGCCGCCCGCGACGATATAGTTGGCAGCAGGCATGACGATGATTTGCTTGCGCTTCCAAGCATTCGTGTCGCGTACCAGCGCGTTATCCAACACTTCGATGGCCGCCGGCCCTTCCTGCCCGATGGCGGCGGTACGGTCGATGATGAAAATCCAGTCGGGGTTTTTCCCTTTGATGTATTCGAAGGAAACGGGCTGTCCGTGCCCCTCGTTGCGTAAAGATTCATCCACGGGCGGCAGGCCGATGTCGCCGTGTATCCAGCTGGCCAACCGCGACTGCGTGCCGAAGGCGGACACCTTGTTGCCCGTAACCGACAGCACCAGTCCGCGCCCTTTGCCTTTGGCGGCTTCGCGCGTTTGGGCGAACAGCGCGTCAATCTGCGCCTTCAATTCCGCCGCGCGCGCTTCCTTGCCGAAAATCCGCGCCAGGGTTTCCATCTGCTTCTCGCCGCTGGTGCGGATATTGCCGTTGTCCACCGTCAGGTCTATGGTGGTCGTGTTTTTCGCCAACTGTTCATACGCTTCCGCGCCCGGCCCGCCGGTAATGACAAGCTGCGGATTGTAGCGGTGCAGGGCTTCGTAATCGGGTTCGAACAGCGTCCCCACCGTTGCCGCCTTGTCAAATGCAGGCTGCAAATAGTCCACGCGCACCGGTGCGGTGGTTGCGCCCACGTCCACGCCCAATTCGGTCAGCGTATCCAACGCCGCCCAGTCGTACACGGCGACGCGTTCGGGATTCTTCGGCACAACGGCATCGCCCCGTGCGGTCGGCACGGTCAGCGTGGTGGCAGATGTGGCTTGGGATGCGGCGGATACAGTTTTTTCGGCGGCAGGTTCGGGCGAACAGGCAGTTAGTAGGACGGCGCAGGCTGCCCAATAAAAACGCGGTTTCACGGTGTGCGGTTCCTTTGCATACGAATAAGAATTTTTATTATTAAGCAAACAACCTGCAGAAACCACGCCGCAAAACGCAAAATTCCCGAAACGGCAAAACAAATTCCCGAAACGGGAAAGGTCGTCTGAAACACGCTTTCAGACGACCTTTCCCGTTTCAACCAATCCCTACGCTTGATTATTGGCAATAATTCCTATTTAATCCACTTATCAGACAACCCGTTCCCATCCAAGCATGAACACCGCCGCCATCTACCGCCAGTACCAAACCTATGTCCGCTCCGATAAATCCGGCTGGGCGTTGGACGGCTGTTCCGACAGCGCGCTCATGGCGCAGGCAAAACAGCCCGGTTTACATCTGGAAATGTGCATCAACCGCTTCGACTCGGGCATTACCCTGTCGCGGATGCGCGGCGGCGGAACGGGTGCGTTTCCCACCGAAATCCACAATTTCAGCCACAACTGCGCCCTGTTCATCATGGTGTCGGGGCAGAACCGGTTACAAATGGGCGGCAGGGAATACCGCCCGTCTGCCGGCGAAATCTGGCTGGTGCGCGGCGAACTGGCGGACGTGTCCGAAACCCTGCTGCCCGATAACGGCGGCATGTGCGCGTTGCATTTGGATTTTTCGCTGGAAAAACTGCGCCGCTGGCACGACGAAGGTTTGCTGGACGAACGCCTGTTTTCGCCGCAAACGATAGAACGATTCGCCCTGCAACGGCTGGCGCAAAACGCGGCGGCACTGACGGCTGCGGCCTGCCCCCTGCTGCAACGCCCGTTCGAATCGGACGGCTTCGGCCTGCTCGCCGACGAAGCCGCCATGCACTTTTGCGGCTACCGCCACGCGGGACGGTTCAACGAAGCATTCAGGCGGCATTACGGATTTTTGCCTTCGGATGCGAAGAAGTGCTGATGGGGCCGGCGGCATAGATGTTTTGATTTGAAACAACCATTAAAAAAGGTCGTCTGAAAAAGCAGTTTCAGACGACCTTTTTTCATTCGCGGCAGCAGTGTCGCTACCCGCCCTTACCCCAAAAATTCTTTCAAAAACAGCAACACGCAGGCGAGTTCGTCGGCGGATTCGCGTTGCGTACCGTTGCCGGTATGGCCGCCGCCGTCCGGGGCGTAGAGCCACGATTGCGCGGAGGTTTCGCGCAGTTTGGCGTAGAACTTGAGCGCGTGGGCGGGATGGACGCGGTCGTCGCTGAGGCTGGTGGTGATGAGTGCGGGCGGGTATGGCACGTCGTCTGAAAGGTTGTGATACGGCGACAATTCGCCCAGCCAGCGTTTACAGACTTCGTATTTCTGCGGGTTGCCGTATTCGTCCGTCCAGCTTGCGCCGGCGGAGAGCAGCGGATAGCGGATCATGTCGGTCAGCGGCACTTCACACACCAGCGCGCCTATGCTTTGCGGTTCGCGCACGAAGGCGGCGGCGGTAATCAGGCCGCCGTTGCTGCCGCCCTGCAACCCGATGTGTTTGGGCGAACTCATGCCGCGTTCGGACAAATCGCGCACGACGGCAAGCAAATCATCAACGCTTTTGTGTTTGCTGATTCCCTGCGCCGCCTGATGCCAGCGCGGACCGAACTCGCCGCCGCCGCGTATGTTTGCCAACACGAAGGCGTTGCCCTCTTCCAGCCAGTATTTGCCAATACTGCCCAGATAATGCGGCAGCTCGGGTACGCCGAAGCCGCCGTAGGCATAGACCAGCGTCGGCGTGTCAGGCGCGGCGTTTTTGCCGACATGGAAATAAGGGATGCGTTCGCCGTCGGACGAAACCGCCCAAAACTGCCGCACTTCGATGCCGTCTGAAACAAACTGCTGCGGCTGGCGGCGCATGACGGTCAGTTCCATCACGTTCAAATCCAGCGCAAACAGCGTCAGCGGCGTGGTGAAATCGCTGGCGGCAAGGTAAACCACGTCGCCGCCCCAAGGCTGGTCGGTCATTTCCAACGCACCCGAAGGCAGGCGCGGCAACTCAGCTTCCTGCCATTTGCCATCAGTAAAACGCCACGCTTTCAGACGACCCTGTACGTTTTCCAGCAGGCTCGCCACCACAAAACGTTTGGTCGTTTCCACGCTTTCCAATGCCTGCGTTTCATCGGGCGCAAACAAAAGCTGCGCCGCCCCGAGTTCGCCCCGATTCAGCTTCACCGCCACCAGCGCGCCGCTCGGATAGCTTTGGTTCGCGCGGTTCCAGTCCTTGCGCAGCGTCAGCAAAAGATGCCCCGCCAGATAGCCGACCACGTCGCAATCTGCGGGCAGGTTCAACGGTTTCGCCTCGCCTTCGGACGACACCTGCAAATACGTCTTGGTGTAAAAACCGTCCGACGCTTCAATCAAATCAATCGGCGAACCCTGCGGATCGAGGTAACGCCACGCGTTCACCATCATCGCGCCTCTATCAATTTGGTAAACCGGCAGGCTTTCCTCAAAACTCTTGCCGCGCTCCACCAGCCACACCTCGCGCGGATAGCCCGATTCGGTCAACTGCCGCTCGTCCCAGGCCGGACACACCCACACGCTGTTTTCATCGCGCCACGACACATGGTTTTTCCCCGCCGGAAAATGAAAGCCGTCCTCGACCAGCCCGCCCGCTTCCAAATCCACTTCCAGCGTATAAGCCGTATCGCCGCCCGATTTGCTTAAAGTCAACAGCGCGCGGTTGGGCTGCTCCACCAAGTGCGACACCCCGCCCAGATACACATCGTCGCCGAGCAACTCGTCGAAATCCGCCACCGAAAACAGGATTTTCCACTCGGGATAGCCCGAACGGTAAGTCGCCGCCGTACACACGCGGTACACGCCCTTCGGATATTCCGCATCCTGATGGAAATGGTACATCCGCGCGCGGTGTTCCTGACAAAACGGAATCTGCCGCGTGTCCTGCATCTGCGCCAAAATCCCGTCCGACAGCGCGCGCGCTTTATCGTTGTTCAAAAAACGCTTGCGCGTTTCGGCATGCGATTCAGCGGCGAAGTTTTGCGTTTCGGGGGCGTCGAGGTTTTCGAAATGGAGATAGGAATCGGGGTAGGATTTCATAGAAAAGAGATCGTCTGAAAATAGCGAAAGCGGGAATTATAGCGGGAAAGCCTTGCAGACAGATGAAAAGGTCGTCTGAAAGCCGACAATATCAGCTTTCAGACGACCTTTTACTGTTTTCAAATCCGAATCAGTCAAACAGTTCGCCGACTTTGTCCCAGAACGATTTTTTGCGCGGGGTTTGGCTGCGGTCGAGGCCGGTGGAGATTTTTTCGAATTCTTCCAGCAACTCTTTCTGGCGGTCGGTCAGGTTGACCGGAGTTTCCACCACAACGTGGCAGTACAAATCGCCCGTCGCGCTGGAGCGCAGGGATTTGATGCCTTTGCCTTTGACGCGCATACGGCGGCCGGTTTGCGTTTCTTTCGGGATGTTCAGTTTGACTTTGCCGTCCAAGGTCGGAACTTCGACTTCGCCCCCCAAGGCTGCGACAGCGAAGCTGATGGGCAGCTCGCAATGCAGATCCAAGCCGTTGCGCTCGAAGATTTTGTGTTCTTTGACGCGGACGTTGACGTACAAATCGCCTGCGGGCGCGCCGTGTGTACCCGGTTCGCCTTCGCCGCTCAAGCGGATGCGTTGGCCGTCATCGATGCCGGCGGGAATGTTGACTTCAACGGTTTTGCTGGTTTTGGTGCGGCCTTCGCCACGACATTTGACGCACGGGTCTTTGATTTCTTTGCCTGTGCCGTGGCAGGTCGGACAGGTTTGCTGCATTTGGAAAATGGCTTGGCGGACGTGTACCGTACCGGAACCGTGACAGGTCGAACAAGTCGATGCGGACGTACCGGGTTTTGCGCCGCTGCCGTGGCAGACATCGCATTCTTCGTAAGTCGGGATGTTGATGCGTTTTTTGATGCCTTTGGCGGCATCTTCCAACGTGATTTCCACGCCGACCTGCAAATCCGCGCCTTGATAGTTTGGCTGACGGCCGCCGCCCCCGCCTCCGCCGAACATTTGGCTGAAGATGTCGGAAAAGTCGAAGCCCTGCGCACCGCCGAACCCACCAAAACCGCCGAATCCGCCCGCGCCGCCGCCCATGCCCTGTTCGAACGCGGCATGGCCGTATTGGTCGTACATGGCGCGTTTTTCTTTGTCGGACAAGGTGTCGTAGGCTTTTTGAACTTCTTTAAATTTTTCTTCCGCCTCTTTGTCGCCGGGATTGCGATCGGGATGGTATTTCATCGCCAGCTTGCGGTAGGCTTTTTTGATTTCGTCGTCGCTCGCACCGCGCGCCACGCCGAGTGTTGCATAAAAATCTTGGTTGCTCATGATAGTGATGGTTGTTGATATGTGTAAAAACTAGACCGGATATATGGGTGGGGTGGGGAAAACTCAAGAGTCTGAATACAAGGTCGTCTGAAAAATACCGTTCTGTTTTCAGACGACCTTTGTCAAACCGACCTAACGACAACCTGCTATAATCCCTCCTTTATTTTTCCTAACGTTTTCAAGCGAAAAACAGAATGACCATGCAAGAACATTACCAGCCCGCCGCCATCGAGCCTGCGGCGCAGAAAAAATGGGACGACGCCCGTATTTTCAACGTCTCCGAAGACGCTTCCAAACCCAAATACTACTGCCTCTCCATGTTCCCCTATCCCAGCGGCAAGCTGCACATGGGGCATGTGCGCAACTACACCATCGGCGACGTGTTGAGCCGCTTCAAACGCTTAAACGGCTTCAACGTCATGCAGCCTATGGGTTGGGACGCGTTCGGCATGCCGGCGGAAAACGCGGCGATGAAAAACAACGTCGCCCCCGCCGCTTGGACGTACGACAACATCGAATACATGAAAACCCAGCTCAAAAGCCTGGGTTTTGCGATTGACTGGGAGCGCGAAGTTGCCACCTGCAAACCCGAATACTACCGCTGGGAACAATGGCTGTTTACCAAGCTGTTTGAAAAAGGCATCGTCTATCGTAAAAACGGCACGGTGAACTGGGACCCCGTCGACCAAACCGTCCTTGCCAACGAGCAAGTCATCGACGGGCGCGGCTGGCGTTCGGGTGCATTGATCGAAAAACGCGAAATCCCGATGTATTACTTCAAAATCACGGATTACGCCGAAGAGCTGCTCAACGATTTGGACAAGCTGGAACACTGGCCGGAACAAGTCAAAACCATGCAACGCAACTGGATCGGTAAATCACGCGGTATGACCGTGCGCTTCGCCGTTTCAGACGACAGCAAACAAGGCTTGGAAGGCGATTACGCGAAATTCCTGCAAGTTTATACCACCCGTCCCGACACGCTGATGGGCGCGACTTATGTTGCCGTTGCCGCCGAGCATCCGCTGGCAACCGCCGCAGCCGCCGACAAACCCGAATTGCAAGAGTTTATCGCCGAATGCAAAGCCGGCTCGGTTGCCGAAGCCGATATGGCGACGATGGAGAAAAAAGGCGTGCCGACCGGCCGCTACGTCGTCAACCCGCTCAACGGCGACAAGCTGGAAGTGTGGATTGCCAACTATGTATTGTGGGGCTACGGCGACGGCGCGGTGATGGCTGTTCCGGCACACGACGAACGCGATTTCGAGTTCGCCACCAAATACAACCTGCCTAAAAAACAAGTGATTGCCGTCGGCGACAACGCATTCGACGCAAACCAATGGCAAGAATGGTATGCCGACAAAGAAAACGGCGTATTGGTCAACAGCGGCGACTTGGACGGCATGAATTTTCAGACGGCCTTCGACGCCATCGCCGCCAAGCTGCAAAGCCAAAACGCAGGCGAACCGAAAACCCAATACCGCCTGCGCGACTGGGGTATTTCGCGCCAACGCTACTGGGGCTGCCCGATTCCCATCGTCCATTGCGAAACATGCGGCGACGTACCCGTCCCAGCCGACCAACTGCCCGTCGTTTTACCCGAAAACGTCGTACCCGACGGCATGGGTTCGCCTTTGGCAAAAATGCCCGAGTTTTACGAAACCACCTGCCCATGCTGCGGCGGCGCGGCAAAACGCGAAACCGACACCATGGACACCTTCATGGAATCGAGCTGGTATTTCTTCCGCTACATGTCGCCCAAGTTCGCAGAAGGCATGGTATCGGCTGAAGCCGCAAAATACTGGGGCGCGGTCGACCAATACATCGGCGGCATCGAACACGCGATTTTGCACCTCTTGTACGCGCGCTTCTTCACCAAACTGATGCGCGACGAAGGTTTAGTCAGCGTGGACGAACCGTTTGAACGCCTGCTCACGCAAGGCATGGTCGTCTGCGAAACCTACTACCGCGAAAACGCCAACGGCAGTAAAGACTGGATCAACCCCGCCGATGTCGAACTGACTTTCGACGACAAAGGCCGCCCCGTTTCCGCCGTTCTGAAAGCCGACGGCCTGCCCGTCGTCATCAGCGGCACGGAAAAAATGTCCAAGTCCAAAAACAACGGCGTCGATCCGCAAGAACTGATTAACGCCTACGGCGCGGACACCGCCCGCCTGTTCATGATGTTCGCCGCACCGCCCGAACAGTCCCTCGAATGGAGCGACAGCGGCGTCGAAGGCGCGCACCGCTTCCTGCGTCGTCTGTGGCGTACCGTTTACGAATACCTGAAGCAAGGCGAAGCAGTCAAAGCGTTCACAGGCAACCAAGACGGTTTATCTAAAGAACTCAAAGACCTGCGCCACAAACTGCACGCCACCATCGCCAAAGTCAGCGACGACTACGGTCGCCGCCAGCAGTTCAACACCGCCATCGCCGCCGTGATGGAACTGCTCAACCAATACGACAAAACCGACACCGGCGGCGAACAAGGCCGCGCCGTCGCCCAAGAAGTATTGGAAACCGCCGTACGCCTGCTGTGGCCCATCGTGCCGCACATCTGCGAAACCCTGTGGAGCGAATTGAACGGCGCGAAACTGTGGGAAGCAGGCTGGCCGACAGTCGATGAAGCCGCCTTGGTCAAATCCGAAATCGAAGTCATGGTTCAAGTCAACGGCAAACTGCGCGGCAAAATCACCGTCGCCGCCGACGCCTCCAAAGCCGACCTCGAAGCCGCCGCCCTCGCCACCGAAGGCGCGGTGAAATTCATGGAAGGCAAACCTGCCAAGAAAATCATCGTCGTACCGGGCAGACTGGTGAATATCGTGGTGTAAAGCCGATTCGGCATTGACCGCTGCAATTAAGATAAGGTCGTCTGAAAACTTGGAAACAGGGTTTTCAGACGACCTTTTTAAGGTAGATTGGGTTGATAAGTCTAACAATCCATTGTATTCCTCACGATGTTTTGGCACAATTCCAAGCCAATCAACCACGCTTATACTCTGCATCCTAATGGCTTCAAAACCCTTCCTAAAATGGGCAGGTGGCAAACATAAACTTGTCCCCTTTATCGAACACAACCTCCCTTCTTCTGCACGAAAACGTCTAATTGAACCCTTTTGCGGTTCTGCCGCTTTGTCTCTTGCATTGGATTTCGAACATTATCTGCTCAATGATATTAACGCTGACGTAATCGGCTTATTCCGTATCCTAAAAGAAGAAAAATCCGGATTCATCGACTATGTCCGCTCTTTCTTTACTTCCGAAAACAATAGCGATTCAAAATTTTATGAATTGCGGGAACAATTCAACTCTAGCAAAAATCTGCACGAACGTTCCGCTCTATTTATCTATCTGAACCGCCATGCTTTTAACGGTTTATGCCGCTACAACAGCAAAGGGGCATTCAATGTGCCGTTCGGACGCTACAAATCGCCTTACTTTCCCCAACAAGAAATGGAAGGTTTCATTCAAAAATCTGACAGAGTTGAATTAATGTGCGGAGATTTTCAGACGACCCTATCTCTGGCAGACAATACGGATACTGTTTATTGTGATCCTCCTTATGCGCCTTTAAGCCCAACCGCTTCATTTACCACTTATGCCAAAGAAGGTTTCAATTTGGACGATCAAATCCGCCTTTCCCAGTCAGCCCAACAAATTGCACCTAACTCTCAAGGTGTTTTGATTTCAAATCATGATACTGAATTCACAAGGGATATTTATTCTTCTGCCATTCTGAAAACAGTTGAAGTACAACGCAATATCGCTGCAAAGGGCAGCAGCCGTAAGAAGGTTGGAGAATTGCTGGCAATTTATGAGTGATTTCGACAAACTGGCTGAAGAAGCCGCCATTTATCAAAACCGGTTGAAAAAAATCGTTTCAGACGATCTTGTCCTCTACAACGAAAATTCCCTTAACGTCATGCGGAAGATATTGGAAAAACATCCAAACGGCTGTTTTGATATGATTTTCGCAGACCCACCTTATTTTCTTTCCAATAACGGCTTCAGTTGTCAAAACGGACAAATGGTTTCCGTCAATAAGGGCAACTGGGATAAATCCAAAGGAATGGCGGCAGATTTGGAATTCTACGAAGAATGGCTCCGACTGTGTTACGCCTTATTAAAACCAAACGGCACAATTTGGGTTTGCGGCACATTCCATAATATCTATTTAATCGGCTACCTGATGCAAACCATCGGCTACCATATTTTGAACAATATTACTTGGGAAAAACCCAATCCTCCCCCTAATTTGTCCTGTCGTTTCTTTACCCATTCAACAGAAACAATCTTATGGGCAAAGAAAA
>NZ_AJMT01000207.1:0-13754 GCF_000260655.1 Neisseria sicca VK64 | reverse complement strand
TGTGTTTATAGTGGATTAACTTTAAACCAGTACGGCGTTGCCTCGCCTTGCCGTACTATCTGTACTGTCTGCGGCTTCGTCGCCTTGTCCTGATTTAAAGTTAATCCACTATAAATCCATTTTTGCGCCACATCATGCCGCAAGACCGCAAAAAAGACCGCCGAAGCGGTCTTTTTCATCACTTATTTTCTCCCAACCCTATTATGCCAAATCGGCAAACAGAGGCGTAGAAAGATAGCGTTCGCCATAAGAAGGCAGCAGCACGACAATCAGTTTGCCTTCATTTTCAGGCTGTTTGGCAAGCTGCAGCGCGCTCCATACTGCCGCACCGGAAGAAATGCCGACCAAAATACCTTCTTTTTCCGCCATCGCGCGGGCGGTTTCAAATGCCGCTTCGTTCGGAACTTGGGAAACGCTGTCATATACCTTGGTATTCAACACGGTAGGGATAAAGCCGGCGCCAATACCTTGAATCGGGTGCGGACCTTTTTCGCCACCGCTCAACACCGGAGAAGCTTCAGGCTCGACGGCAACGACTTTGACTTCGGGTTTGTATTTTTTCAGCACTTCGCCCACGCCGGTAACCGTACCGCCCGTACCGACACCCGCCACAAAAATATCGACTTTACCGTCAGTATCGCGCCAAATTTCTTCGGCGGTCGTTTCGCGGTGGATTTGCGGGTTCGCCTCGTTATCGAATTGGCGCGGCATGAAATAAGTATCGGGGTGTTCGTCCACCAAGGCTTGTGCTTTTGCAATCGCCCCTGCCATACCTTCGGACGCAGGTGTCAAAATCAATTCCGCACCGAACGCACGAAGCAGCATTTTGCGTTCTTTACTCATGCTTTCAGGCATCGTGATTGCCAGCTTGTAGCCGCGCGCCGCGCACACCATTGCCAAACCGATACCCGTATTGCCGCTGGTCGCTTCCACAATTACAGTATCCTTACCGATTTTGCCCGCTTTTTCGGCGGCTTCAACCATCGCTTCGGCGATGCGGTCTTTCACGCTGCTGCCGGGATTGAAAAATTCCAGTTTGACGGCGACTTCGGCTTTCAAACCTTCAGTCAGACGGTTTAATTTGACCAACGGGGTGTTGCCGATCAGCTCGGTGATGCTGTTTGCAATCTTCATTTTCTACTCCAGATTTTGATGTGATATGACCTGTATATTAAAGACAGGTCGTCTGAAAAACCAATATCGAATGTTTCTTTATTTATAACTTTTGGTTGTTTGGCTTGATGCGTCCTAATGAAGTCCGATTTCTCCGACTATCGCCCCCGTGACTAAAGTCTGCATGACCAAAGCCATCAGCCAGCCCAGTCTGAGTTGCGCTTTACTGAACACCGCCGGCGACTGCTTGGCAATACTTCTACGGTGCAGATAAAAAACCGCCATCATGACAAACTGCAAAACAAACCAATAAACAGGCTTGAGCGCGTACAGTTTCAACAAAGCCGGAAACGTAAAAGCCAAAGAACGGCCCGGCATCAGAAAATACAATATCGCAGCAATCGACACAAAAGCTAAAGTCATCAATACATTGCTGACGGCAAACACGCTCAAAAACGGATGCTGCAAATCCGCCTGCCAAAAATCAGTATCCGCCTGCTTTTTCCAATGAAAAGCAAAGAAAAACACACTGGCAAAAGTCAGATAAAAATGCGGGACAAACAACGGACCGACATGGGTAATCCCCCACATTCCCGGCAAAAGCTGCGATCCCAAAATCGACACGCCCAGCCACAAAACAACTGAAGCCCAAAACCACTGGAACATTTCAGCGCGGAAAATCAATCCAAAAAACACCAGTCCATAAGCAACAACGGCGAGAAAATCCAAATTCGTCCAAATCATGAATACTGCAACTCGCCTTCAAAAACCGTTTGAACAGGCCCGGTCATCAAAACGTCCTCACCATGCGACCAAGTAATAAACAAATCCCCGCCCGGCAGCGAAACCTTCACAGGCACGCCTTCCGCCAACAGCCCCAAACGGACGCCCGCAACCACAGCCGCACAAGCCCCCGTACCGCAAGCCTGCGTTTCACCCACGCCGCGTTCAAATACGCGCAGGCGGATAGATTCCCTATCGACAATCTGCATAAAGCCGACGTTGACACGTTCCGGAAACTGTTCGTGTGACTCAATCGCTTCACCCCAATGGGCTACGGGCGCAGTCTGAACATCCTCGACCACAATCACAGCATGAGGATTACCCATATTCACACAACTGACCTGAACCGTCTCCAGACCGACCATCACCATATGCGTCAAAGCATCATCCGCTTCGTCAGGAACTGGTACAAACGGAATTTCAGACGACGTAAAGCGCGGTTTGCCCATATTCACGGTCACCAAACCATTATCCAACAGCTTGGGAATAATCACACCCTTAGCCGTTTCCACCAAAATTTCCTTTTTATCGGTCAAACCTTTATCCGCCACAAATCGGGCAAAACAGCGCGCACCGTTGCCGCACTGCTCCACCTCTCTGCCGTCCGCATTGAATATACGATAACGGAAATCCACCGCATCGGAAGAAGGCTTTTCCACCAACAGCAACTGATCGAAGCCCACCCCTCTAAAACGGTCGGACCATTCGGCAAGCGGCGCAGTCAGCGGATCAAAATCCTGCCCGATACCGTTTACCACCATAAAATCATTGCCCAAACCGTGCATTTTGGTAAATTTCAAGGTTTTCATTGTTTTTTCCAGAATTCGTTATCGATTAAATAGGGAGCGAATATCCAAATATTCTTAACCTTTTTACTTTGCAGAAAAATCCGTCTGAAGGGTCGTCTGAACAGCATTCTACACTATATATATGCTATATCGCAGATTTTCCCGACTTCATACCGCCATACGCCGATATCCTTATTATCCATACAGTCTTAATGCTTCTTTCTCCCACCTTAATCAAAGCTAACGTCCTCAACCGAATAAAAACGATATAATTCAATAAGAAAGTCGCCACATTCGGCTTTATTTTCATAACATCATTGCCCATCCGAGGCAAAACCACGCCTTTCCGTTACCGTCTGCAATCAGGTTCATACCCATAGCGAGGAAATGCCATGAAACCCTCAATTCCCCTCATCCTTCTCTCTTCCACACTCTGCGCCTGCACCGCCGGCACGCCTGGCATGTCCATCGGTTTAGGCATAGGAACCGGTATCGGACACCATGTCGGACTCGGCACTTCCGTCAACATCCCGATTACCTTAGACAAAAATAAAACCGCCCCAAACAATACAGGCGGCATCAATATTATTGACGAACAAATCGTGACTTATTTCGATACACACGGCAATCCCAGCAACAGCGCCGTCAAGGGCGGCTACTACCGTCAACTGAAAAACAAACGAGGCGATCAATATACCGTACAAGATTTTTACAGCGACAACAGCCGGAAGCGGACAGACCCCTATACCTTAAGCCGCAGCCAACTGATGCAATTCCGCGCTACTCCAAGCGATGGTTCACTCACCACATACGCCTATAACGGCGCAGTAATGCAACACCAAGAGTTCCGCAACGGCAAACTTGTCAACGCCAAATATTAGACAAAATAGCATCCCAACAGGCCAACCACGCCTGTTGCCATTTGCGCCCTATTGGTTTCAAACACAACTATTCACAAAATAAATACTTTTAACATTCAATTATTTGTAATATTACTACGATCCATCTGAAAAATAATATTGACACTTTTTTTTCAGACGCTATAATGCACCCCATTCCCCGATAGCTCAGTCGGTAGAGCGACGGACTGTTAATCCGCAGGTCCCTGGTTCGAGCCCAGGTCGGGGAGCCAAATTTCAAAAGCCTGAATATAATGTTCAGGCTTTTTTGTTTACCAATCCTACTTTGGCTTCTTCAGTTCCAATTCATTTTCCCGTCGATCAAGTTGTTTTCTACAATCGCTATTAATTGCACAAAAGGTCGTCTGAAACCCCAAAATTTGTTTTCAGACGACCTTTTTACAGCCTTTTGTGTGTATCAAACAATACATATAAAATTTATTAAACAGGGGTATATCTAGGCAAAGAATTTATCTCCGTAGCCATCCATTCTTTGGTTGTAATTAACTTAGTCAACTCAACAGGTAGAAATTCCAGATACTCCAACTTCAAATCATTAGCCTTTTGTCGAAATTTTTCCGAAACAATCAAAGAACATTTAGTCTCATGTTTAATATCAAATAAATCGTAATCACAATTATCCAAAATGCTCATCTTGAGTAATTCATCAACTCCATAAACCTGCTCATATTCGCATTCTTTCAGATTTACAACATCTTCTATTTTTAACTTATCTGTTGTCATCGCATGATAAAAACGATTTGATATGATATTTTTTGTTTTCCCATTCATATATTTTACAGGTTTTATTTGTAAAATATTCGTCTTCATTCCCTCTAAACAGCGCATAAATTCTTGGGTAATAATATAAGTGTATTCAGATAAGCTACGTACCGGATAGTCATATTCCCTTAAATTAGAGATTAAAACAAGGTTGTCAGGAAGTATAATTTTTTTACGTTTTCGATTTATCCCCGCATACCAAGAAAGAGAACCATATTCCGCTTTAAAATCGTTCAGTTGGAAGGAGGGGAGCAACTCCTCCGGCAATAGATAATTATTGTAAAACCCAACCCCACATGGAATGTGATGACTGATAGTCAAATAATAAAATTTCATCATTGAAAATCCTAACCCAATCTTCCCAGATATTGGTTTGGCAAAAATGGGGCTGACAGCCTGCTTTTCTCATTCATTTCTAAAACTCCCTTATATCACTAACTAAATACGGTCCGCATCGATTCATCACCACTTCCTCACACATAAATTTAGTCTTATACCCACTAACCTTTTTAATTGGCAACCTTATTTATACCGATATCAGGAATTTTCCATTCTTCTAATAAACCCAGGTCGTCTGAAAGTTTTCAGACGACCTTTTTGCTTTTTTATTTCGACCAGCCGCCGCCCAATGCCTTATACAGCGACACCAGCATCTGCGCCCTTGCCAGCCGCGCCGCAATCAGGTTTTCCTGCATTTGGCCTTCGGCGATATGGGCTTTGAGGGCGACATCCAGCGTTTTGTAGCCGTTGCGAAACATTTTTTCCGTATCGGCCGCGTGGCGTGCCGCCTGATTATGGGCGGTTTGCAGCAGTTCGGTTTGGAGGCTTAACGATTCCACGCCTTGATATGCGCTGTCGACTTCGCCCAGCGCGTTCAGAAGCCGTTTGTCGTATTCCAGCAATGCCGTCTGAAGGCGCGCGTCGGCGGCTTTGATATTAGCCTTGATGCGGCCGTTGGTGAACAGCGGCGTCTGTATGCCCACCGACAACAAACTTGCCCAGCCGGTCAGCGAACGGTCACCGTCCACACCGATGCGCCCGCCCTGCCCCATAAAGCTGATGGTGAAACGCGGCAGCAAATCGGCTTTGGCACTGGCGAATTTGGCGGCGTAGGCATTGACTTGCGCCGCCTGCGCGCGCAGGTCGGGGCGACGTTCCAGCAAACCTTGCGGCGTCTGCCCGCCCGGCGCGGAGGGTTGGCGCGCTAACACATCGGCAGACGATTCGGGCAGCGTAAACGTCTGTGGCACATTGCCGGTCAACACGGCGATACTGCGCACATAAGCGGCGTATTCCGCCGCTATCGTGGCGCGTTTGGCTTCCGCTGCGGTCAGTTGCACTTTCGCCTCGTTCACTTCATAGCCGCTGACATGTCCCGCCTTAAACCGACCTTCGATGTAGCGCACCATCCGCCGAAAAGTGGTAACGGTTTGGTCGGCGGTTTTCAGACGGCCTTGCGCCGCACGCGCTTTGAAATAATTGTCGGCAATATCGCCCGCCACCAGCATTTGCGCGCCATACGCCAGCTCTTGCTGCCCGAGTGCGGCATAACGGGCGGCATCGGCATCGCTGCGTTTCTTGCCAAAAATATCCGGCTCCCACGAAGCGGTCAGTCCGCCGTACATACTGGTGCCTGTGGACTCGATAGTATCGCCGTTTAAAGACGAGGCCTGCGGATAACGCGAGAGCAACGCCTTGGCATTGCTGTCGAGCGGGTTATCCATTTTGCTGTAATTCGCCCCCACCTTGCCGCTCAGTCCGACGGTCGGCCCCAAATCGGCACGCGCCGCCCCCGCCACGGCACGGGCTTCGTTCAGACGGCTGACGGCGATTTTCACATCATGCCCCTGCGCCAAACCCTGCGCGATTAATCCGCTTAATACAGGATCATTCCACTGCTGCCACCACGCCCCGATGTCCGCATTGCCCTTCGCCTCCGCATCCTGCGTAAACGCCTGGGGTAATTGAACCTGACTGTTTAACGGAACTTCTGTGTTTTTACAGGCGGCAAGCGCCAAGGCTGCGGCAATACACAATAAATGGATTTGATTGAATTTCATTGTATTTTCCTTTTTGAAAAGGTTTTAGCGTGCCGTGTTGGCGAAATTTGCTTCGCTCGTTTTCAGCGTGCGCAGCCTCTTGACGGGGCAACCTTTCAGACGACCTTTCAGAAGATTTTTTTGCGAAACCTAGAAACCTGAATGTAAGCCTGCGGCTTACTGCCCTCTCCCTAACCCTCTCCCACGGGGAGAGGGGACAAATTGGTTGAAACCCTAATAAGGAGAGGGAACAAATTGGTCGAATCCCTAAAAATGGTTGGGTTTCAGCATCCTCAATCTCCTCTCCCACGAAGAGAGGAGACAAAATTGGCGGGAAACCCAAAGCATGGTTGGGTTAATGAGGCATTAGATTTTCTTTCGAAAAATATGGGTATCAAAAAAACCTTGAGAATTGGTGGCTAGACAAACCGTACCCTATCGAAGCTAACGCCTATAATAAATAGTCCGTATCAAGCATGGCAAGTTCACAGGACTTGCGCCCGGTTTCACGATATAAAGCCTATATTCATGATAAACAGCAGGACGAAACCCATCGACTAGGTCGTCTGAAATCCAATTTCGCTTTTCAGACGACCTTGTGCCGTAAATTAATTCTGCAAATACAATGTTGCTTACCGCACAACAGCTTTTCCTACCGTTACGCCTTCTATACATCCTTCTCATGACAAGGATGCTACAATTGGCATATTTTTACCGTTATCGGACAGGTGTTTTATGCAGTATTTCTGCCTACTCATCCCCATCCTCATTGGCTATTTTCTTGACGAAATGACCGTCGGCGTCATTTTCGGCTCTATTTTATGGTTGTTTGCGCGGGAACTCGGCAAACCGCGTCAGGAAGAACATGATGCGAAACTGCAAAATCTGGAAAAAGAAATCGAGTTGCTGAAGCTGCGTTTGACGGCTTTGGAACAAGAAACCGTTCATGATAAAGCAGAAGTCGGGCAGGCTAGGAAACTGCGCGCTGTTTTGTCCGAACATGCCGACGATATTCAGACGCCCCCTGCGCCGCTTCATGAGAAGGTTGAACCTGTCGCAACTGCGGACAATGCGCCTGTCGAGCCGCACATTGAGCCGGTTGCCTCCCCCTCTTTTTCTACCCCTGTTTCCGCCGAACCTTCCGTGCAGCCCGAACCTGCTCTGTACGCAGACAGCGTAGAAACACCTGCCCAAGTTTCCGCTATTCAAGAAGACGAACACAAACAAGACGCGCCTGTCCTGCAAACGTCGTCTGAAAACGAAGTGCCGATGTCGTCTGAAAATACATCAGAAAACATCGACACCGAATCTCGTGAAACCGTTATCCATAAAGAGGAAGGTTTCGATTTCAAATTCTCCGAAAATCCCATTGTTGCTTGGTTCCTGCGCGGCAATCCGCTGCTGAAAACCGGTATCGTGGTGCTGTTCCTCGGCTTGGCGTTCCTCTTGCGCTATGCCTCCGAACGGATTTATGTGCCGGTAGAAATGCGTTACCTGACCGTGGCAGGCGCGGGTCTGGCGGCGGTTATCGGCGGCTGGAAGCTGCAAAGCCGCAAACGCGAATACGGCTTGGTGTTGCAAGGCTTCGGCGTGGCGGTGATGTATCTGACCGCTTTGGCGGCATTGAAACTGCATCCGCTGCTGCCCGCGCCGATCGTGTTCGTGCTGATGGTGGCGATGGTCGTATTGATGGCGTTGCTGGCGATCAGGCAAAACGCGCAGATTATGGCGCAGGTCGCCTTGGTCGGCGGTCTGGCGGCGCCCATCCTGGTATCGGACGGCAGCGGCAATTATTTGGTGCTGTTCTCCTACCTTTCCCTGCTCAATGCCGGCGTAGCGGCGATTGCTTGGTTTAAGGCATGGCGGCCGCTGAACCTGACGGGTTTCGCCGGAACCTTCTCCATCGCCGCGTTGTGGGGCATGCAAAGCTATACGCCGCAGCATTTCGCCACCACCGAGCCTTTCCTGATTTACCACTGGCTGCTCTACACCTTCATCGCCTATCTGTTCGCCCGCCGCAAGCTGACGGAAAGCCGCGAAGACACGCTCGCACCCGTTGCCGACAATGCGACGCTGGAAGAAATTTGGAACAGCATCTGCTCCCACGGCCTGCGCGTCCACGTCCTCGACCATACTTTATTGTTCGGCACGATGGCGGCGGCGTTCGTACTGCAATACCGCATGGTGGAACACTGGCCGTCTGCGGACGCATTCTCCGCGCTGGGCTTCGCCGCCGTTTACGGACTTGCCGCGCTGATGCTGAAACGGCAACAGGGTTTGTACATCCTGCGTCAGGCATTTTTCGCCCTGTCGCTGCTTTTCCTCACACTCGCCGTTCCGCTTCACTTTGAACGCGGCAACACCGTCATTCTATGGACGGTAGAATCCGCGCTCGTGTATTTCTTCGGACTGCGCCAACAGCGTCCGCATATGCGTTTGGGTGCGCTCGTCGTGTATCTGCTGGCGGCGCTGACCCAACTGAGCGGTTATCAGGAGGGAGGATCCACCATCCTGCAAGGTCAATGGTTTACCACCCTGCTGACCCTGTTCGGCGGCGCGGCAATTTACCTGCAATGGCATCTCTACCGCCGTAAAGGCTCGGCACACTGGGAACACACGCTTCAAAACGCAACCCTCTGCGCCGCCCTGCTCTACACATCCATCCTGCCTTTACTGTTTTTCGCGGAACGCGGCAGCATCATCGTTTTCTCTGCTTTGGTGGCGGCTTGGGCGTTCTGCCGAGGCAAAGGCAAGTCGGACGTGTTCAGCACATTCGCCTTGGGCAATGCAATCTTTATCCTGCTCTTCCAAGCCTCGATTAATAATGAATCCAACGGCTTCCTGACACACTGGCACCTCTTTGCCGCCGCGCCACTGCTGTTTGCTGCCGCCTACATGCTGCAATATTTGCGTGTCCAAACCGAAGTCTCTGAAAGCCAAAACACACAAGACCAACCCCTCCCATTCTCACGAATTGCAGGCTGGGCTGTCCTCGCTATCGCCCTGATGTTGGGCGGCTTCGCCACCTATACCCAATGGACGGGCGAAGAAACCCTGTTCATCGAGCTTTGGGCATTGCCGATATTCACCGCCTTGCTGTTGCTTGCCAACCGTTTGAACTGGAAAGAGCTTTTTCAGACGACCTTGGCATTCCTGCCCCTGTTTGCCCTGCACTTCATCGGCTATCACCTCGAACACCTATGGACAGCCGCCGCAGCCCTGCCGCTTGCCGCCGCCACCGTGTTGAACTTCGTCATCCTGAATAACCGCCAAACCAATGCGCCTATCGGCTTGCACAAACTCAACATCATCCTGATCGGCATCCTTTGGTCGCTTTGGGCAGGAATGTATGTCGGCGATCGTCTCGACGGCGTTTGGTCGCAGCTCTCGTGGCTTGCCGTACCGCTGATCATGTGGGTCGTCCTCCATACGCAGCGGCAGCGCGGCTTTTTCAGACGACATCAAGCCGCCTATCAGCATTTCGCCCTGCCGATAGCCGCCCTTGCCGCCGCAAGTTGGATGATATGGACGAACTTCTCCACCCCGTTCCAACCCGCGCCCTTGCCGTATATCCCGCTGCTTAACCCGCTGGAGCTCGCCTGCGCCGGAATGCTGTGGTTTGCCCTGAAGTCCCTGCCCGAAGCCCTGCCTGCAGAATACCGCCGCGTGAACGCGCCCGGCGTCGCCGCCCTCGCATTCATGGTCATCAGCGCGGGCGTGATGCGGCTGTGGCACTTCTACGACGGCATCACTTGGAGCCTCGACATCATGCTCCAATCCTTCGGCCTGCAAGCCAGCCTCTCCGTCGTGTGGGCGGTTACCGCCATCATCCTGATGGTGTACGGCAACCGCCGCAAACTGCGCCCCTTCTGGATGACCGGCGCGGCGCTGATGGCCATCGTCGTCGTCAAGCTCTTCCTCATCGAGCTTTCCAACAGCGGCGGCATCGCCCGCATCGCCTCCTTCATCATCGTCGGCGTGCTGCTGCTCTTGGTCGGCTGGTTCGCGCCCGTTCCGCCCAAAGCGATGGAAAACGAAGAGGACAAAGCATAGCCCAGTCCCAAAGAAAAGGTCGTCTGAAAACCGACAGCAAGTTTTGCTAGAATATTTTCAGACGACCTTCAGGCATCCCGAATCCAACCCGACATGGCAGAAAATCCGACCACTTTTGTCAGGCCTGCTTCAATCTAAGCGTGCTTTACCGATTATTGATGGATTAAAATACACATACAAAATGAAACAGTCTAAAGAGGAGATGAAAAATGCCCAACCGCAGCGAACTTCCGTTGATTTATTCCTGTTCCGGATGTTCTGACGTAGCGCAACTTGCCAACAATACCGCCGTAGCACTCGATCACGCCGGCGAATTTGAAATGTCGTGCATTTCCGGCGTAGGAGGCAAAGTTGCACCTTTGGTACGCAAAGCGCAGTCCGGCAGGCCGATGCTGGTCATCGACGGCTGCCATCTGCATTGCGCCAAGTCATGTTTGGAAAACGTAGGCGTCGAGATTTCAGAAGAACACCACGTCAAACTCTATGACTTGGGCTACAAAAAGCGTTTTGGCAAAAGCTATGACGAAGCGGCGGTAGAAGAAGTCTATCAATATGTCTTAACTAAAAAACACGATGTGTTGAGCAACTAGCCACCTTTCCCCCAAGCAATCCGTCTGCAAAACCTTCGACACAAACCCGAACGGATGACAACCGTTTCAAAACAAAGGTCGTCTGAAAACCGATAGCAAGTCTCGCTAAAGCGTTTTCAGACGACCTTTTTTAATAGGGAGAACGTTACCGCCCGATTGCCAACTTGTTCAATATCTTGAAGGGAAAAAACAATTGCTGCCTAGACGGTACAGCGGCTTACAGGTTTCAACTTCATGCTCAATATTATAAAATCCATCACCTTCCCGACATCCGCACCGCCCCATGAACTACGCCCTAGATGCCCTATGGTGGAAACTCACCACCCCGTCCGTCCGCGCCCTCGCCACCCTGCTGACCGCCCCGCCGCTTTGGCAAAGCGGCTGCGAATTGAGCGTCCGCACACTATTGGGCGAACACGGCTTCCGCTATCTTTTGGATTTGGACGGCAATCCCTCCCCCTTAGACGACTATCTCGCCGAACACGCCCCCTTCGGCAACCGACTCGGCATCTACGCCGAACGCCTGCTCGCATTTTGGTTCGCCCACGCGCCGCATACCGAATTGCACGCCTATAACCTGCCCGTGTTTTCAGACGACCTCACGCAAGGCGCCGCCGATTTCATCGCCTCCATCAACGGCAAACCCTATCATATCGAACTGACCTGCAAATATTACGGCAGCGGCAGCGGCAAATCCGCAGACCTGTGCGGACTCAATTCCAAAGACACCCTCGCCGCCAAAGCCGCCAAACTGCCCCGCCAACTCGCCCTGCTTCAATCCCCCGAAGGCAGCGAAACCCTGCGGCAAAACCGCCTCCCCGACGCGCCGCAACCCGCCTCAATCATACGCGGCATCGGCTTTTTCCCCGTCGGCGCAGATTCCGCCGAAGCCCCGCTGAACCCATACTGCTGGCGCGGCGTCTTTATCCGAGACTGGTCGGCATATCCGACCATCGAGGGCGCACGCTACCACCTCATCGACCGCATGGCATACCTTGCCCCCGCCCGTGTCACCGAGACGCAAACCCTGTCCGACCGAGACGTCCGCCAAATTGAAAGCGGCTTAATCGCCAAACTCGAATTGCGCCCCGACGGCTTTTGGCATGAAATCGAACGCATCATGAAGGTCGTCTGAAACCCGATTCAACGTTTTCAGACGACCTTTCCAGTATAATCCAAGCCTTTCCCCCGATTGCGAACCCACCATGACCCCGATCCAACTCGACCATACCGCCAAAGTTCTGGCTGAAATGCTGACTTTCAAACAGCCTGCCGATGCCGTTTTGTCCGCCTACTTCCGCGAACACAAAAAGCTCGGCAGGCAAGACCGCCACGAAATCGCCGAAACCGCCTTCGCCGCCCTGCGCCATTATCAAAAAATCAGCGCCGTCCTGAGCCGCCCGCATGCCCAGCCGCGCAAAGCCGCGCTTGCCGCGCTCGTTCTCGGCAGAAGCACCAACATCAGCCAAATCAAAGACCTGCTCGACGAAGAAGAAACCGAGTTCCTCAGCAGCCTCAAAGCGCGCAAAACCGAATTTTCAGACGACCTCCATACCGCCGCCGAATTGCCGCAATGGCTGGTGGAGCAACTGCAAAAACATTTTAGCGACGGAGAAATCCTCGCCTTCGGCCGCAGCATCAACCAAGCCGCGCCGCTCGACATCCGCGTCAACACGCTCAAAGGCAGACGCGACAAAGTGCTGCCCCTGCTTCAAGCCGAAAGCCCCGATGCAGAAGCCACGTCCTATTCCCCTTGGGGCATCCGTCTGAAAAACAAAATCGCCCTCAACAAACACGAATTGTTTTTAGACGGTACGCTTGAAGTCCAAGACGAAGGCAGCCAGCTCCTCGCCCTGCTTGTCGGTGCCAAACGCGGCGAAATCATCGTCGATTTCTGCGCCGGCGCAGGCGGCAAAACCCTCGCCGTCGGCGCGCAAATGGCAAACAAAGGCAGAATCTACGCCTTCGACATCGCCGAAAAACGCCTTGCCAACCTCAAGCCCCGCATGACCCGCGCCGGACTGACCAACATCCACCCCGAACGCATCAGCAACGAACACGACAGCCGCATCGCCCGCCTGACCGGCAAAGCCGACCGCGTCTTGGTCGATGCACCCTGTTCCGGCTTAGGCACGCTGCGCCGCAATCCCGACCTCAAATACCGCCAGTCGCCCGAAACCGTCGCCAAACTTTTGGAACAGCAACACAGCATCCTCGATGCCGCCGCCAAACTGGTCAAACCGCAAGGCAGGCTGGTTTACGCCACTTGCAGCGTATTGCCCGAAGAAAACGAAATGCAGGTCGAACGCTTTTTGAAAGAACACCCGGAATACGAACTCCTCGACTGCGCCGAGCTGCTCGCCGGTTTGAAAATCGATTTGGACACTGGCAAATACCTGCGCCTCGATTCGGCGAAACACCAAACCGACGGATTCTTCGCCGCCGTTTTGCAACGCAAGGAATAAATGTTCAAACAAGGCGTAAACACACGAAAGGTCGTCTGAAAACCTGATACTATAGTCAATTAAAATTAAAATAGGACAGTAGCGCATCGTCAAATCGGGCGTAATCAGACAATACGGTTCGCAGATACCGCTTAATATTCGCCCACACCTTCTCAATCGGGTTGAGCTCAGGTGAATAAGGTGCAAGAGGCAATACCTTATGTCCCCATTTTTCCGCCATTTTCCGTAAGACACCCATACG
>NZ_AJMT01000206.1:0-13725 GCF_000260655.1 Neisseria sicca VK64 | reverse complement strand
AGGCCAATTGATGGAATTCTCCCAGCGCGTTCCATAACGCATCTTCACTCATAATGCTGTATTCGCCTTTCGTACTCAAATCCAGTTCTGCCCCGTCCTCAATGGCCTGATGGCACGCCTGATACTCGTGGGTATAAAAATTGTCTATATCGCGAATCAAAGCGACAGCATGTTTCCAACGCCGGATGTCTTCTTCCAATTGCGGTAGTAGATGACACCATTCGCGGTATTTGCTTTGGATTTCATCAATACGTTTTTGCATGGTTACTTGTCCTTTTTTAATTTCGTGGATAAGTCAAATAGGTTGCAAAGTGGAATGAAGCGGTCTTTTGTTTGATTCCACCAAAATTTCTTCAAATGGGACAAAAGTCCCCTTGTATCGAGTTTTCGTTAAAAGTACATATTTGTCAAGGAGATGGCATGAAACTGCTGGTTATCGGTAATGGCGGTCGCGAACACGCGCTGGCTTGGAAATTGGCGCAGTCGCCCAAAGTGGAAACAGTATTTGTTGCGCCCGGTAATGCCGGTACGGCGATTGAACCCAAGTTGCAAAACATCGCCTTGACTGCGCATCAGGATTTGATTGAATTCTGCCGTAAAGAAAATATTGCTTTTACCGTCGTCGGTCCTGAAGCACCTTTGGCAGCGGGTATTGTGGATGATTTCCGTACTGAAGGACTGAAAATATTTGGCCCGACACAATATGCGGCGCAGCTGGAAAGTTCTAAAGATTTTGCCAAAGCATTTATGGCGAAATACAACATTCCAACCGCGCAATATCAAACCTTTGAAAATGCCGATGCTGCATATAATTACGTCAATCAGAAAGGTGCGCCCATCGTCATCAAAGCCGATGGTTTGGCGGCAGGTAAAGGCGTGATTGTGGCAATGACTTTGGATGAAGCGCATGCTGCGATTGACGATATGCTGCTGGGCAACAAAATGGGTAATGCTGGCGCGCGTGTTGTAATTGAAGATTTCCTGCAAGGCGAAGAAGCGAGCTTTATCGTCATGGTTGATGGCAATCATGTATTGCCTATGGCGACTAGCCAAGACCACAAGCGTCTTTTAGACGGCGACAAAGGCCCGAATACGGGCGGTATGGGCGCGTACAGTCCCGCGCCTGTGGTAACGCCTGCCGTGTATGAGCGCGCGATGAACGAGATTATTTTGCCGACCGTAGCGGGTATGAAAGCGGAAGGGCATGAGTTTACCGGCTTCCTGTACGCAGGTTTGATGATTGATCAAAGCGGCGCACCCTATACGATTGAGTTTAACTGCCGTTTTGGCGATCCCGAAACTCAACCGATTATGAGTCGTCTGAACAGCGACTTGTCGGATTTGGTTGAAGCGGCAATAGACGGCAAACTCGATAGCGTAACTGCGGAATGGAACCCGCAAACTGCCGTAGGCGTGGTGCTGGCGGCGAAAAATTACCCCGAAACGCCTAAAAAAGGCGATGTTATTTCAGGTCTGGATGACGCCAACCAAATCGGCAAAGTTTTCCATGCAGGCACAACGGCAAACGAGAAAGGCGACGTATTGACCAACGGCGGCCGCGTATTGTGCGTCGTAGGATTGGGCGACGATGTGGCTCAAGCCAAAGCCAAGGCGTATAGCGCATTGGAAAAAATCAGCTTCGACGGCATGCAATACCGTAAAGACATTGCCGATAAAGCCATCAACCGTTAATCAAAGAAACAGGTCGTCTGAAAACGTAATTGTGTTTCAGACGACCTTCCCTATCATGCTATTCCCCAGAATCCTTTCAGCTTCGACGCTTCGCAAGCTGCAATCCCATCTTAAAAAAGGCGGCTTGGTCGCCTATCCTACCGAGTCCTGCTACGGCATAGGCTGTATCCCGATCTTGCCTAAAGCACTCAACCGACTGATTCATCTGAAAAAAAGACCGCAACATAAAGGTATGATTGTCATTGGCAACCAATTGGAGCAATTACAGCCCCTGCTCCAGAGGTCGTCTGAAAATATTCAAACCATGCTCAGGAACGAATGGCCTGCGCCCAAAACCTTTCTGCTTCCTGCGGCTGCTGACGTTTTACCCACATTGCGCGGAAAAGGACGCAGCAAACTGGCGGTCAGGGTTCCTGCCCATGCAGGTGCCCGCCGCTTGTGTCAGGCTTTGAAAACGCCTTTGGTCTCAACTTCGTGCAACCGCGCAGGCAAACGCGCGTGTAAGACGGAGCGGGAAGTGAGAAGGCAGTTTGGAAGAGATGTATGGGTAGTCGGCGGTTTAATCGGCAAACAAAAGTCGCCTAGTCAGATTATTGATGGGGAAACAGGCGTCCGTTTGCGTTAGAAATCGGATGGATGGGATGATTAGGAATTGTGGTTTGAACCGATAAACCGCTTATTTGAGAAAATGTGGATAATCCTGAATATAACTTTCCCAAAAAAACCAAAAAGGTCGTCTGAATCCCCATATTCATGGTTTTCAGACGACCTTTTGATTTGATTATCTTGTGGATAAGTATGTAGATAAGTTGAGTATTAGAGCTTGCTGCCGCATACGGCTTCGAATTGTTTTTCGGTAATCGTACCGTTCATCACGCTCATCGGGCGGATATTCGTCGCAGTGTAGTTGTGTTTGGAAATTTCTTTGCCGTGTTCGTCGAGGAGCTGTAAAGCGGTCAGGCGGTAGGTTTTGTTGGTGCAATGGATTTCCCAGTCGCCAATGGCAGTTTTGTAGGCAGGCGTGTTGACGAAACGTTCTTCTTTCATCTTTGATACGGTTTTTCTATCGCGGAAAGTAACCAAAGTACCGTTTTTCTTGATGCTGTTTTTATCAATCGCCACTTTGATATTGCCGTCGGAAATCGTGCCGATGTTGTCCCAGTTGCCGCTGACGCCGCCACTTGTAGTCGTAGTCGTTTGACAGGCGCTCAGGAGCAGGGCTGCAGATAAAGTCGAAATAAGGGAAAAGTGTTTGATGTTCATAAGTTTCGGGTGCTTAGGATAAATTATTAGACTGCCGTATTATGCGCGAAGACGGCGGGGCAGTAAATCGGCTTTGCAAAGTCTTAAAACCGCCAAAAAATGAAAAGGTCGTCTGAAAACAGGTTTTCTAGTCGATTGACTTGAAACCAGTATGCCGCCGCTTTGTCTGAGATTAAAGAGAACGGTTTCCGTTTTAAAGAAAAGAGTGCGCCGGTTTCCTACTATCTGCATTGTCGGCGGTTTCGCCATCTTGTCTCAATCACAAATCAATCCACGATACCCAACCAAGCAATATCCGTTTTCAGACGACCTCATGTGGATAACTCAAATATCCGCCATGCAGGCAGTGTCTAAAACCGCTAAAATAACGCTTTTCCCACCCTACGGAACCATCATGCCCCAGCCTTCCGCCCAACAGATTTTGCACGAAGTATTCGGCTATCCCGAATTTCGCGGCAAGCAGGAGGCTGTCGTCAATACATTGGCAGGCGGCGGAAGCCTGATGGTATTGATGCCGACGGGCGGGGGCAAGTCGTTGTGTTACCAAATTCCCGCGCTGATGCGCGAAGGTGTCGCCATCGTCGTTTCGCCGCTGATTGCCCTGATGAACGACCAAGTGGCGAGCCTGCACGCTGCAGGTATAGAAGCGGCAGCGGTCAACAGCAGTACAACGGTGGAAGAAGCCCGCGAGGTGGCGGACAAACTCGCCCAAGGTCGTCTGAAACTGCTCTACGTCGCACCGGAGCGGCTCGTTACCGACCGTTTCCTGCGTTTTCTCGATCAGCAAACCATCAGCCTTTTCGCCATAGACGAAGCGCATTGCGTCAGCCAATGGGGGCACGATTTCCGCCCCGAATACCAGCAATTAGGGCTGCTTGCCGAACGCTATCCGCAAGTGCCGCGCATTGCCCTGACTGCGACCGCCGATGCGGCGACCCGCGCCGACATCAAACATTTCCTCCATCTCGAAGACGCGCCCGAATTCATCTCCAGCTTTGACCGCCCGAATATCTATTATCAGGTTATCGAAAAAAACAACGGTAAAAAGCAGCTTCTCGACTTCATCCGCAAAGAAATGGAAGGGCAAAGCGGCATCGTCTATTGCCTCAGCCGCAAAAAAGTCGAAGACATCGCCCAATTCCTCTGCGAAAACGGATTGGACGCGATTCCCTACCATGCCGGCTTGAGCATGGAAGTACGCGAAGCAAACCAACGCCGTTTTACCCGCGAAGACAACATTATCGTCGTCGCCACCGTTGCCTTCGGTATGGGCATAGACAAACCGGACGTGCGCTTCGTCGCCCATCTCGATATGCCCCAAAGCGTCGAACATTTCTACCAAGAATCCGGCCGCGCCGGGCGGGACGGGCTGCCTGCCGTGAGTTGGCTGTGTTACGGGCTGAACGACTGGGTATTGCTGCGCGAACGCATCGCCGAAGGCAACAGTGACGAAGTGCAGAAACAAATCGAAATGCAGAAGCTCGATGCCATGCTTTCCGTCTGCGAAACCGCCGCCTGCCGCCGCGTCCTCCTGCTCAAACATTTCGGCGAAGAATCCGCCCCTTGCGGCCATTGCGACAACTGCCTGCATCCGCCCGTACGCTTCGACGGTACTGTCCTCGTACAAAAGCTCCTCAGTTGCGTATATCGCGCCGGACAACGCTTTGCTGCCGGCTATATCATCAACCTGCTGCGCGGTAAAAGCGACGACTGGATACGGCGCAACGGCCACGACAAACTCTCCACTTTCGGCATCGGCAGCGGGCAAACCGACAAAGAATGGCGCAGCGTCATCCGTCAATGTATCAGCCTCGGCTACCTCACCGTCAACGTTGCCCAATATCAGGCGTTGCAACTAACCGAGGCTGCAAAAAAAGCCCTCAAAGGTGAAACCGAAGTCATGTTGCGCCCGTTGCGCCGCGAAAAAGCCGCCACTCAAAAGCCCAAAGACAACTGGCTGCGTACCGAACGCGAAGAACGCCTATGGCAGGCATTGCGGCATTGGCGGCAGCAGCGCGCCCATGCCGAAGAAGTCCCTGCTTACGTCGTCTGCGGCGACAAAACCCTGCGCGACATCGTCGAAAAAATGCCGCAAACGCTGGAAGATTTGCACCAAATCTATGGTTTGGGTGAGGCCAAAATCAACAAATTCGGCATCGACATTCTCAATGTCTGTGAGAACGCAGCCGAAAACCAAAGCGGGCAAACGAGCAACGAAGAACCCCTATTCACCCCCCAAACCGAGCGCGAACAGCAATTACAGCAAAAGCTGGAAACTTGGCGTGCCGAGCAGGCAGCCGCCAAACAATGCGCCTTGGGCAAAGTCCTTTCCAACATCAGCCTGACCGACCTCGTCGTCTTCACGCCCGCCGAAGAAGCCGATTTGCTCGGCATCTACGGCATCGGCATCGAAAGAATTGCCCAATACGGGCAGGCAATACTCGACATCTGCCGCCCCTATGCAGACGGGCTTTCCGAGCCGAAACAGGCAGAACGCCAGCTCGCCCGCCGCTTGTTCCAATGGTGTCTCGATACCGCCCGCTATGAAGGCGGAGAGATGCATGCCGTCGCCAAAAAACAGACTTTACGCGCCATCGCCAAAGCCCGGCCGCAAACTCTGACGGAGCTTTCCAAAATAGAGGGCGTGAGCGGGGAATGGTTGGAAAAATACGGTGAAGAAATCATAGAAATCTGCACGGCGGATTAACAATCAAAAAGGTCGTCTGAAAACTCCGTAAAAGGTTTTCAGACGACCTATTAATACCGCTTCAGTATCTTAGCCAATCCCAGTAAAATAACTTATCTTCCGACCCCTATTGCAAAGGCGAAAAAATGGCAACCGAACCGAACCGAACCGAACCGAACCGAACCGAACCGAACCGAACCGAACCGAACCGAACCGAACCGAAATTATACACGATTTAGAAAATAATTTCAAACAAAACAACATATTAAAACTCAAAAAACTCTTTCCCGAAGTCTTTTGCGAAGGCCAAATCGACTTTGAGAAGCTCAAACTCGTTCTCGGCGCAGAAAACCTTGCCGGCGCAGGCGAACGTTATCAACTAGATTGGGCGGGCAAAACCGCCGCCTATCTCAACCTGCAAAGCCCCACTTCCCGCACGCTCGTTCCCTGCAAAGAAGAATCCGCAGATTTCGACGGCACGCAAAACGTGTTTATCGAAGCCGAAAACCTCGAAGCCCTGAAAATCCTGCAAAAATCCTACGCCGGCAGCGTGAAGATGATCTACATCGACCCGCCCTACAACACCGGCAGCGATTCCTTTATTTATCCCGACAAATTCTCCGAAAGCCGCGAAGAATACGCCCGACGCGTGGGCGATACCGACGACGCGGGCTACCTGAAGCGCGACGGCGTATTCCAAGGCGCGTGGCGCAAAAACGGCAAAGACAGCGGCCATTACCACAGCAACTGGCTCTCCATGATGCTGCCGCGCCTGCATCTGGCAAAAACCCTGCTGCGCGAAGACGGCGTGATTTTTATCAGCATTGACGACAACGAACAGGCGCAGTTGAAATTGTTGTGTGATGAAGTGTTTGGGGCGGAGAATTTTGTTGTTGGTTTGATTTGGAAATCACGGCAAATAATAGACAGTAGAAATAAAACTAATGCTTCCAATGATCATGAATACATTTTGATATACGCCAAGAATATTGGATTGTTTAGGCTTCTAGGTAAAGCTATTGATACTTCAAAATACAGCAATCCTGATGATGACCCTCGTGGTGTATGGATGAGTAACAGTATTTTGGGATTAGCCGATGCAACCCAGCGGCCAAACCTTCACTACGACTTAGTCGAGCCAGAAACTGGCAGAAAATTCTCATGTCCTGTCGATACAGGCTGGCGCTATTCTCATGAAACGATGGATGCGAAAATTAAAGATAATCGGATTATTTTTCCAAAATCAGATACAGGGCGACCCAGAGAGAAAAAATTTCTAGCAGAATCTAAAAATGAATTTACAGGTTTCTCATCGATTTTATCTGAAAATGTTGGATTTACTCTCAATGGAACACGAGAAGTCCGTGATATTTTTGACAACAAGTTTTTTAGTTTCCCTAAGCCAATTTCCTTAATAAAAAATCTAATTATCCAATCCTCTGCAAACTCAGACGACCTCATCCTAGACTTCTTCTCCGGCAGCGGTACCACCGCCCATGCCGTGATGCAGCTTAACGCCGAAGACGGCGGCAGCCGCCGTTTCATCTGCGTGCAACTCCCCGAAGAAACCGACGAAAAATCCGAAGCGCGCAAGGCGGGTTTCAACACGATTGCCGAAATTGCCAAAGAGCGCATCCGCCGCGCGGGCAGGCAGATTTCAGACGGCCTTCAAAGCGGTCAAAACGTGGATACGGGCTTTAAAGTTTTCAAACTTGCCGAAAGCGGTTTTAAACAATGGCGGCAGCCCGCCGGCACCGATGCCGAAAGCCTACAAGGTGAATTGTTGTTGAATATCGATTCCGTGCTGTCTGAAACATCGTCTGAAAACCTGCTCTACGAATTGATGCTGCGTATGGGCTTGAAGCTGACTTGCAAGGTTTCGTTTTCAGACGACGTATATTTCGTGGAAGACGAGGATACGGGCGGGCTGTACGCTTTCCTGTTGGAACGTGTGGATCAAGGTTTGATTGAAGCGGTGCTGGCGAAGCATCCCGTCAAGGTGGCGGCATTGGACAGGCTGTTCGAGGGCGACGACGCGCTTAAAAGCAATACCGTATTGCAGATGAAGGACGCGGGCGTGATGTTCGAGTGTGTGTAGTCAGCCGAAAGCGGGAAACCGGAAGTGCCGTCTGCCGTCATTCCCGCGCAGGCGGGAATCCAGAAGTTTGAAATTACAGCATCTCTCAAACGCTCTTGAAATAAAAAAGTCTGGATTCCCGCCTGAGTGGGAATGACGGCAAAGAGGTAGATTTTCCGCGCGACAGCGGATAGAAGGAAATAAAAATGGAACTGAAATTTGAAGAAATGCCCTATCAGCTTGATGCGGTAAATGCCGTTGCGAATCTTTTTGCAGGGCAACCGAACCATGCCCGGACATTTGATTTGACCAGTCAGGGGACGGGGCGGTTTGTAGGCAACGGCTTGGATTTGGATTGGGAAACGCTAGGTCGGAATTTGAATGCGGTGCAAAAGCAAAACGGACAGCCTGAAACGGAAATCGGCGCGCACGGGCTGAATTTTTCCCTGGAAATGGAAACGGGGACGGGCAAAACCTATGTCTATCTGCGAACGGTTTACGAATTGAACAAGCTCTACGGCTGGAAGAAGTTTGTCATTGTCGTACCGGGCGTACCGATACGCGAAGGCGTGTTGAAAAGCCTGGAAATTACGAAGGCGCATTTTGACGGGGTGTTCGGCAGGCCGGTGATGCGCTATTCGGAATATTCAAGCGGCCGGCTGTCGGACTTGCGCGCTTTTGCGGTAAACGACCACATCGAGATTTTGGTGATCAACATCCAGTCGTTTGAAAAAGACGGAAACGTTATCAATAAGGTAAACGAAAGCGGGGAAGCACCGATTAATTTTATTCAGGAAACGTGTCCTATCGTCATCATCGACGAGCCGCAAAATATGGAAACGGAAGGCCGTCTGAACGCCTTGGCATCGCTCAATCCGCTTTTTACCCTGCGCTATTCGGCAACGCATAAAAAACCGTACCACAAGGTGTACAGCCTGAATCCCGTGCAGGCATACAATTTGAAGCTGGTAAAGCAGATCGAAGTCTTGCCGATATTGGCGGAAAACGATGTGAACGGCGCATTTGCAGAGCTGCTGGAAGTAAAGCAGGCGGCCAAAGGTCGTCTGAAAGCCGATTTGAACATTCATTATCAGGATAAAAAGGAAACCAAGAAGAAAAAGGTATCCGTCAAATCGGGAGACGATTTGTTTGAAAAATCGGGCGGCAACGAAGCCTACCGCCACGGTTTTATCATTGACGGCATGGATTTCGAGAATCAGGAATTGGCGTTCTCAAGCGGTAAAACCATTACGCGCGGCGGAGACGGCGATGCGGTGCGAGATGAAATCATGAAAAACCAAATCCGCGAAACGGTAAGGGAGCATTTGGCGAAGGAGAAACGGCTGAATCCGCTGGGGATTAAGGTGTTGTCGCTATTCTTCATCGACCGCGTGGAGAACTACCGTGCGGCAGACGGAACAGCAGGCAAGTTTGCCCTTTGGTTTGAAGAAATCTATCGAGAGCTTGCAGGCAATACCGATACGACAGGCGTACACGGCGGCTATTTCTCGCAAGACAAGAAAGGTCGTCTGAAAAACACCGACGGCACAACGCAGGCGGACAACGATACCTACCGCCTCATTATGCGCGACAAGGAAACCCTGCTTTCCTTCGGCAGCCCGCTGCGCTTTATCTTTTCCCATTCCGCGCTGAAAGAAGGCTGGGACAACCCCAATGTATTCCAAATCTGCACGCTCAACGAAACCCGCTCGCCGCTGAAAAAGCGGCAGGAAATCGGGCGCGGGCTGCGTATAGCCGTTAATCAGAAAGGTCGTCGCGTGCGCGATGAAGATGAAAATGAAAAGGTGAACATACTGACCGTGGTGCCGAACGAAAGCTACGAATCGTTTGCCGCCAACCTGCAAAAGGAATACGAAGACGAATGCGGTATTAAATTTGCCGCCGAAAACATCAAGGACGGCAATAAGAAGAAAAAACAGCTATTCCGCAAAGATTTTCCGCTCGACCCCGAATTTCAGGCAATTTGGGACAAGTTGAAATACAAAACGCGCTACCGCGTGCGCTTCAATACGGAAGAATTGATCAAACAGGCTTCGGCGGCAGTGGCAGGCCTGCCCGAAATCCAAAAGCCGAAAATCCGCATCCGCAAGGCGCAATTGAAACAATCCCAAACCTACGGTATCGAAACAGTCGAAATTGCCAGCCGCAGCCGCGATATGGAAACCACATGGGAAATTCCCGACATACTCGGCGAAATCCAAAGAAAAACGGGGCTGACGCGGCGCACGGTGTACGAAATCATCACACAGTCGGGTCGTCTGAAAGATGTGGCAGGCAACCCGCAACGCTTCATCGACCTTGCCGCCGAAGCGGTAAACCGCAGCCTGTACGCACTGATGGCGGCAGGAATCGAGTATGAGCAAACCGGAGAAGTGTATGACCAAAAGTTGCTGGAAGACATGGAGCGCGAAGGCATTGAGTTTTACGAAAACGGTTTTACGTTCACAGTAAGCAATCCGCAAAAAACCATTTGCGAAAACTACATCCCTTTGGATTCCGGCACGGAAAAAGCCTTTGCCCAAAATTGCGAGGATTATGATGCGAAAAATGAAGGCGGCGTGGTGTTTTATTTCAAGCTGCCCGGCTGGTTCAAAATCCCAACCCCGCTAGGCAACTACAATCCCGATTGGGCGGTGGTAAAACAGGTTCAGGACAAAGTGTATTTCGTTGCGGAAACCAAAAATACCGGCAAAGGCATTCAGGCGGGGGTAGATGCGGGCAAGCTGCGCGAAAACGAACGGCTGAAAATCGAATGCGGCAAGCAGCATTTTGCGGCATTGGACGGATTGAAATATCGGGAGACGGATTCGGTAAGTGGTTTGGAGGCAGGCCTTTTGCCGGATATTTAAACATAAAACAGCTTTATTCCGTCTTTACCCGCTTCGTTATTTTCGTCTTTACGGGAACGGCGAAGCGGGTATATTTTGAGTTGAATTTTTTATGAACATGCTTACCGGCCTTCTTTTGCCGTATGATGAAGGAGCAATGCGCTAAAAGGAAAAGGTCGTCTGAAACCTTGAAACTTGTTTTCAGACGACCTTCTGAATATTAATATCATTATAAAACAATAACAAACAAAATTTTTTCAATTCGCTTGTAAGCATTTTTAGACTGCCGCGTCTAATCGGGCATGAAATGATTTTATGAAACGGTTATCATGAAAATGAATACGACAGCCTCGTGGCAATCGGCTTTAGGTTTATTGGCTTTGCGCCTGTTTGCCGCTTACGAATTTTGGGAATCGGGTATGCAGAAATGGAACGGCGAAAACTGGTTTGCCGAAATCAACGACCAATTCCCCTTTCCGTTTTATCTGCTGCCCGACAGCGTGAATTGGAACTTGGCGATGTGGGCGGAGCTGGTTTTTCCGGTTTTGCTGCTTTTAGGATTGGCGACCCGTCTGTCTGCCTTAGGATTAATCATTGTAACGGCAGTGGCGTGGGCGGCAGTCCATGCCGGTGCGGGTTATAATGTCTGCGACAACGGCTATAAAATGGCTTTGATTTATATCGTGGTTTTAATCCCGATTCTGCTGCAAGGCGCGGGCTGTTTATCGATGGATGCGCTGTTGAAAAAACGGTTTTGCCCGAAATGCCGCGTCGGAAATCAATAAAAAAGGTCGTGGAGCGGACTTTAAACGCGCCAACTCAAATTCTTAATCTGTTTAACTTGATACTTTAAAAAGGAAATCAATATGAAAAAAAATGTAGCCGCTGCCCTTGCTGGTGCTTTGTCTTTGTCTTTGGCTGCCGGCGTTGTTGCCGCTGACAAACCGGTAAGCAGCAAAGCAGGCGTTCAAAAATCTGCCCAAGGCTCTTGCGGTGCGGCTAAAGCTGCCGAAGGTTCATGCGGTGCCGCTGCTCCTAAAGCAGGCGAAGGCAAATGTGGCGAGGGTAAATGCGGTTCAACCGTGAAAAAAGCCCCCGCTAAAAACGCTAAAGCAGCAAAAGCCAAAGCTAAAGCAGTTGAAGGCAAATGCGGCGAAGGCAAATGCGGTTCTAAATAATTTAGAACAAAAAGCCGCATTTTATTGATAAATGCGGCTTTTTATCTGATTTTGACAGCAATTTCGTACCAAAACCGTCGGAACACCATCCAAAACGGAGCAACATCATGATTCAACACGCAGGCTTAGGCTACCGCCGCGACTTGGCGGAAGACTTCCTCTCGCTTTCAGACGACAGTCCGATACGCTTTATCGAAGCCGCACCCGAAAACTGGCTGAAAATGGGCGGCAGGGCGCGCAAACAGTTTGACCGCGTGGCGGAACGGCTGCCATTGGCGTTGCACGGATTATCCATGTCGCTGGGCGGACAAGCCCCGCTGGATACCGCCTTGATAGACGGAATCAAAGAAATGATGCGCCGTTACGATTGTACGTTTTTCTCCGACCATTTGAGCTACTGCCACGACGGCGGTCATCTCTACGACCTGTTGCCGCTGCCCTTCACCGAAGAAATGGTGCGGCATACCGCGCGGCGTATCCGCGAAGTGCAAGACCGATTGGGCTGCCGCATCGCCGTAGAAAACACCTCCTACTACCTGCATTCCCCGCTTGCCGAGATGAACGAAGTCGAGTTCCTCAACGCCGTTGCCCGCGAAGCCGACTGCGGCATTCATCTCGATGTGAACAATATCTACGTCAACGCCGTCAATCACGGACTGTTGTCGCCAGAGGCCTTTTTAGAAAACGTCGACGCAGGGCGCGTGTGTTACATCCACATCGCCGGACACGACGTCGAAACGCCCGAATTATTGATTGATACCCACGGCGCGGCGGTTTTACCGACCGTTTGGGACTTGCTCGAACTCGCCTACACCAAGCTGCCGACCATCCCGCCCACCCTGTTGGAACGCGATTTCAATTTCCCGCCTTTTGCCGAACTCGAAGCCGAAGTCGCCAAAATCGCCGAATATCAAACGCGTGCCGGAAAGGAATACCGCCGTGCAGCCTGAAACCTCCGCCCAATACCAACACCGCTTTGCCCAAGCCATACGCGAAGGCGAAGCCGCCGACGGCTTGCCGCAAGAGCGTCTGAACGTCTATATCCGCCTGATACGCAACAATATCCACAGCTTCATCGACCGCTGTTATACCGAAACGCCGCAATATCTCGACAGCGGAGAATGGGGTCGTCTGAAAGAAGGCTTCATCCGAGACGCGCGCGCCCAAACCCCCTATTTCCAAGAAATCGCCGGCGAATTCCTCCAATACTGCCAGAGCCTGCCGCTTTCAGACGACCTCTTGGCACTGATGGATTTCGAACACACCCAACTGCTCGCCGAAGTCGCCCAAACCGACAGCCAAGCCTCGCCCGCCGATTCAGACGATTTGGCGTACACTCTTTCTCCCACCGCCTTTGTGCGCCGCTACCACTACGACGTTACCGACGAATTGCAGACGGTCGAAACCGCCGTTTTGGTATGGCGCGATAAGGAAGACGACGTGATGTACCAAACCCTCGACGATTTCGACGCATTATTGCTGGAAACGTTGGCAGACACGCCCACCTCCCTGAACGGCCTGCAAACCATGTTGGCAGAGTTCATGTCGTCTGAAAACGGCTGGCAGGATGCCTTAACGCAAAAATGGTCGGACTGGCTGGAACAAGGCATTTTGGTTGTCGCATCAGCCGAGGTCGTCTGAAATGATCGAATTGACGTAGTGGGCAGGAAATTCCTATAAAGGCACTATCGTACCCCCTTCCCGAAGGAAAGGGCAAAGATGGGAAAGAAATCGAAATATCGGCGGTCTTTACTGTTTTCAGACGACCTTTTTTATATTGGGGGTAAAGACCGATGAAAAGGCTTGGCAGGTCGTCTGAAAACGCGTAACCGGTTACTGAGAAACAAAAAAGCTACGTCAATCATTTATGTATAGTGGATTAACTTTAAACCAGTACTGCGTTGCCTCGCCTTGCCGTACTATCTGTACTGTCTGCGGCTTCGTCGCCTTGTCCTGATTTAAATTTAATCCACTGTATTT
>NZ_AJMT01000205.1:0-2613 GCF_000260655.1 Neisseria sicca VK64 | reverse complement strand
CATGTCGCGAAAGGCGAACTGTTGGGACAATGCGCCGATGGAAAGCTTCTTTGCGGTGTTAAAGACGGAGTGTTTCTATAACGCAGGTGAATTGACGGTAGATGAATTGATGAAGCAGATAGATGACTATATGGATTACTACAACCGGGAGCGTTGCAGTTTGAAATTGAAAAAGCTGAGTCCTGTCGCATACAGAACCCAGCTTGCACAGAGTGCCTGAATAGGCTTTTATGAGTGTCCAAGATTTGGGGGCCAGTTCAAACACCCCCTCGGTTTTCAGACGACCTTTTGCCATGAATCACACTCCACCGCCCTTATCCTCCGCTTACGGTAGAAAATTCGATTATTCCCGTCCCAGCCTTGAATTTCATGTAAAAAATAGTAATAATAAGCCCTTTTCCAGCAGACCATACTGCCCGACCAACTCCCCTCAAGAAAGCACGAAACATGGCGTTAATCGTACATAAATACGGCGGCACATCAGTAGGCTCGCCCGAACGCATTAAAAACGTAGCCAAACGTGTCGCCAAAGCCCGCGCCGAAGGACACGACATCGTTGTCGTCGTATCCGCCATGAGCGGCGAAACCAACCGCCTGGTTGCGCTGGCGCACGAAATGCAGGAGCATCCCGATCCGCGCGAACTGGACGTAGTCTTGTCCACCGGCGAACAAGTGACCATCGGCCTTTTGGCAATGGCATTGAAAGACATCGGCGTGGATGCCAAGAGCTACACCGGCTGGCAGGTCGCCCTCAAAACCGATACTTCCCACACCAAAGCCCGCATCGAAAGCATCGATGACGAAAAAATGCGCGCCGACCTCGCCGAAGGCAAAGTCGTCATCGTCGCCGGCTTCCAAGGCATCAGCAGCGAAGGCGATATTTCCACACTCGGACGTGGCGGTTCCGACACCTCCGCCGTTGCGCTTGCCGCAGCCCTCAAAGCGGACGAATGCCAAATCTATACCGACGTAGACGGCGTTTACACCACCGACCCCCGCGTCGTACCCGAAGCGCGCCGCATGGATACGGTTACATTTGAAGAAATGATCGAACTGGCAAGCCTCGGTTCGAAAGTTTTGCAAATCCGTTCAGTAGAATTCGCCGGAAAATACAAAGTGCGCCTGCGCGTACTGAGCAGCCTGCAAGACGGAGGCAACGGCACCTTAATTACCTTTGAAGAGGACGACAACATGGAAAGAGCTGCCGTAACCGGTATCGCATTCGATAAAAACCAAGCCCGCATCAACGTGCGCGGCGTACCCGACAAACCCGGCGTCGCCTATCAGATTTTAGGCGCGGTTGCCGATGCCAACATCGAAGTCGATATGATCATCCAAAATGTCGGCAGCGAAGGCACTACCGATTTCTCCTTCACCGTACCGCGCGGTGAGTACAAACAAACCATCGAAATCCTGACCAAACTGCAAGACAGCATCGGCGCAGCCGCCATCGACGGCGACGACACCGTGTGCAAAGTCTCCGCAGTCGGCTTGGGCATGCGTTCGCACGTCGGCGTTGCCGCCAAAATCTTCCGCACCCTCGCCGAAGAAGGCATCAACATCCAAATGATTTCCACCTCAGAAATCAAAGTTTCCGTCTTGATTGACGAGAAATACATGGAACTCGCCACCCGCGTCCTGCATAAAGCGTTTGATCTGGGTTAATCGGGTTATATGTTTGAAAGGTCGTCTGAAATTTTATTTTCAGACGACCTTTTTTATGAGAAACCGTAGGTTGGAATCTATATCCGATAATATCTTCTTAGCTGTTTATCGGACATCTCCTCCATAAGCGCAACCTAAAAAAGTAGTAATTGATTTTAGAATTCTGACAAGGTATAGGATATATGTGGAATATTAAAGATATTGAACATGATGAATTAATTCAATTCTTAAAGAATGAAAAATTCTACGCTTCACCTTTTAACATAAAAGATGATCAAATTAAGATAATCCATGATGGTGATTTAGCTACTTATTTTGCAACTGATGATTCAGAAGAATTTTTTCAAGATTGGCAATCTTTATGGGAAAACCAGATAGTCAATTTAAATATTTACGGAAATAGCAACATACTATCCAAAATTAATCATTTTTTGGAAGAAGAATTAAATTATTCAAAGGACTTTTGTGGCGCAACCAAAAAAGTTGGTTATGATGCTGGTACGGAAATCTCCCTCCTTTTTAATAATATGGAGGGAGATATGCTAAAACTTTTATTATGCGTTGCCCATAATAAAACATCTCCATTTATTGAAAAAATGAGGCTAATTTATCTCAATAATGGTTTTCCATGTGGATATGAAGGTTCCTATCCTAATGGAAAATTTGTGGTCTTTTCTAATAAATAAATTATCAGCAGTCTGTAGGTTAATCTGTGATATCTGAAGAGAGTTTAAGCAGATTTGGCGCGTTATTCATAAAAATATTTTTAAGTTTGCTATATCAATACCCAATAATTGGATTCCCTCTCCAAGGTCGTCTGAAAATAAGAAACCTTTTTTACCACCGTCGGACTAACAGATTATCAACGCAATATTTAAGGAGCTTTATGACTGCTTTCATCCGCTTCGTTTCAGTGTTGCTGACCGCATCCGCATTGACTGTCAACGT
>NZ_AJMT01000204.1:0-7629 GCF_000260655.1 Neisseria sicca VK64 | reverse complement strand
TCTTCCAGTCGTTAAACATGACCATCACGCTCCAGCCGTTGTAATCAAGGTGCGTACTGCCATGACGGCGTTTGGACGGCAGGCGCAATTGATAGCGGCCGCTGCAATAGGGCTGTTCAGTCCAGTAGGCGGTATCGATGGCGGATTTAGTGACGGTTGGTGAAGTTTCTGCCGATGGGGAAACGGTAGGCGTGCAGGCTGCGACGGCGAGAATAAGCGACAGCGTGGTCAGACGGATGGACATAAATAAGCTCCGTGATTGAATAGTGGTCGTCTGAAAGTATAGTTTATTCAGACGACCTTTGTCATAAAACGGGCTTGGCGGTATTTATTCAACATAAGCGGAGAAATAAGAGGTATAGTGGATTAACTTTAAACCAGTACGGCGTTGCCTCGCCTTGTCCTGATTTACATTTAATCCACTATAAATGAATCCGACTTTCGCTGAACCGCGTGTTTGGTTTGATCCAATACCGAGAACATGGCAGAACCAACAAAAATCCTGATTGATCAAAATGTTGGATTCTAATATGAGTTTTCGACAGGCAAAAAAAATAACCGCTGATAAGCGGTTTATTGTGGTGCCCAGGGTCGGACTCGAACCGACACACCTTGCGGCGGGGGATTTTGAGTCCCCTGCGTCTACCAATTTCGCCACCTGGGCTGGTGAAGAAGTCGCTATTATAGCGGCGTATTCGGGCTTGTAAAGCAAAATCTTGCCCTGTTTGCAGACATATTGCTTATATTTTTGATTTTTAAAAACATTAAATTCATTTTATTTTGTTCCCGACGCGCCCTACTCTTTCCACTTATATCAAACATCATTCATTTTCAGCCGAAAAACGGCATAAACCGCTATATTAAATGTTGCAAACGCGCTAAGATGGCAGCGTTCGTTTCATTTTTTTATTTTCAGACGACGTTCACACACCATACCCGCATTGGAGAATTTTTATGATGCCTACTGCAATCCGTACCGCCATTTTGGGCGCATTCGCCCTTGCCACACTTGCCGCCTGCAAACCAGAAGCCAAAACGCCGGAACAAAATCCTGCGCCTGCTTCAGCCGCTTCTTCAACAGCGGCTCCGGCCGAACAGCCTGCTTCCGCTCCCGCCGCATCCTCACCTGCCGCTACCGCGCCCGCACCGCAAGCGCCCGGAACGGATATGCGTAAAGAAGACATCGGCGGCGATTTCACGCTGACCGACGGCGACGGCAAGCCGTTCAGCTTAAGCAGCCTGAAAGGCAAAGTCGTGATTCTGTCCTTCGGTTATACGCACTGCCCCGACGTTTGTCCGACCGAATTGCTGACTTACAGCGACACATTGAAACAGTTGGGCGATCAGGCGAAAGATGTGAAAGTGGTGTTCGTCAGCATCGACCCCGAACGCGACACGCCCGCAGTCATCGGCAAATACGTCAAACAGTTCAATCCTGAATTTATCGGCCTGACAGCGACAGGCGACCAAAGCCTGCCGGTCATCAAACAGCAATACCGCGTGGTTTCCTCCAAAGTCAATCAAAAAGAAGACAGCGAAAACTATTTGGTTGACCACTCTTCCGGCGCGTATCTGATCGATAAAACCGGCGAAGTGGCGATTTTCTCGCGTTACGGCAGCGAGCCGGCAACCATTGCCGCCGACATCAAAAAACTGCTTTGATCCGCATGGGGTCGTCTGAATGCCGGTCGCGGTTTTCAGACGACCTTTTTCCCATCTGAAACATATAGTGGAGAAAGTCAGACTGCCTATTTGGTACGGGTTCAAAGTCTGACAGCATAACAACAATGACTGAAAACACGCTGACCATTGCCCTGTCCAAAGGGCGCATCTTTGAAGAAACGCTGCCACTTTTGGCGGCGGCGGGCATTGTTCCCTCCGAAGCACCCGAAAAATCGCGCAAACTGATTATCGGCACCAACCATGAAAACATCCGCCTCGTCATCGTCCGCGCCACCGACGTGCCGACTTACGTCCAATACGGTGCGGCAGACTTCGGCATCGCGGGCAAAGACGTTTTAATCGAACACGGCGGAAGCGGGCTTTATCAGCCGCTGGATTTGCACATCGCCGAATGCCGCATGATGGTCGCCGTCCGCAAAGGTTTCGACTACGCCGCCGCCTCGCAGCCCGGCAGCCGCCTGCGTATCGCGACGAAATACCCCAACATCGCCGCCGAGCATTTCGCCGGCAAAGGCGTACACGTTGACATCATCAAACTTTACGGCTCGATGGAGCTTGCGCCGCTGGTCGGCCTGAGCGACGCCATCGTCGATTTGGTCTCCACCGGCAACACGCTTAAGGCAAACGGTTTGGAAGCGGTCGAACACGTTGTCGATATTTCCAGCCGTCTGGTGGTCAACAAAGCCGCATTGAAAACGAAACACGCGCTGCTGGAGCCGATTATTCAGGCGTTCGGCAGCGCAGCGAAGGCGGGGTGAACGTTCATTTGAATGAAGATGCGTTTTCAGATGACCCTAGCCGTTCCCGCCGACAGGTCGTCTGAAAATACCACCGGCAGTAAACTGTATAGGAGGATTTAAAATGGTTGCAAAAATAAAAAAATTTTCAGATTCAACCCTTTCCGTTTTGAATAACGGCGAACGTCGGTTTTACGTCTATTGCCTGACCGACCTGAAAAAAGACAAAATCCTCTACATCGGCAAAGGCTGCGGTAATCGTATCTTCGAGCATGAACAGGCCGCCCGTTCGCAAGACGGCGACATTGACGTACCGGCACGCAAAGCCATCGCCAAATGTAAGAAACTCGGTCGCTATATCATCAGCTATCATCTGACTGAAATCGAAGCGCAAGCCGCCGAAACTGCCCTAATTCATTTCGTCAAATCCGTTGTCGACAAAAAGTTCAAAAACAAATCTGCCGGATGTGGCGCAGGCGGCATCAGCGCGGAAGCACTCGACGAACGCTTCAAATTCACGCCCTGCCCGCTTGACGACCTAAATCCCGACGGACTGGTTCTTGCCGTCAAAATCCAAGACGCTTTGGACTTGGATACCGACGAAGAAGCCGACTACCGCTTCGACAACCAAGACGATGCCAACCTCAAATCGCGTACGTTGGGCAACTGGGTTATCGGCAAAGATGCCGCGTCAAAAGTGAAATACGTTATCGGCATTCACACCGCGCTGCAAAACGCCGTTGTCAGCGCGTATGAGGTGGACGGTTTCCAAACGCTTGAAGAAACCAAAAACGGCAGAAAACAAACCCGTTACCGTTTCCATACTGCCTCGTCCAGCAAAAAAGTGCTGTCCAAACTTGGTCTGCACCAAAAATGCCTGCCTGAATTGAAGTTCGGCGGAGCGGGCGAAAAAGCGTATATCAGACCCAAAACAGAGACAGAGACTGAACAAGAGAATATTCAGACGACCCCAAGTCCCAAAATAACAACGGAGAATCCCAAATCATGAAAAAACTCAACACCCAATCGCCCGATTTCCAAGCCGAGCTCAAAGCCCTGCTGGCTTTTGAGACCGCGCAAAATCCCGAAATCGACCGCATCGTTGCCGACATCTGCGCCGATGTGCAGAAGCGCGGCGATGTGGCACTCATCGAATACACCAACCGCTTCGACGGCACGTCCGCCCAAACCATAGCCGACCTCATCCTCACTCAAGACGATTTACAGGCCGCGTTTGAGCGTTTGCAGCCCGAAATTCAAACCGCCTTGAAAACCGCCGCCGCACGCGTCGAAAGCTACCACCAACGCCAAAAAATGGAATCGTGGACCTACGAAGACGAAGACGGCACGCTGTTGGGACAACAGATTACACCGCTTGACCGCGTCGGCATTTACGTCCCCGGCGGCAAAGCGGCGTATCCGAGTTCCGTCATCATGAACGCCATGCCCGCCCATGTTGCCGGTGTGAAAGAAATCATCATGGTCGTCCCCACGCCCAAAGGCGAACGCAACGACATCGTACTTGCCGCCGCCTTCGTTGCGGGCGTTACTAAAGTCTTCACCGTCGGCGGCGCGCAGGCGGTTGCCGCCCTCGCCTACGGCACTGAGTCCGTACCGCAGGTCGATAAAATCACCGGCCCAGGCAACGCTTTCGTCGCCGCCGCCAAACGCCGCGTGTTCGGCGTAGTCGGTATCGACATGGTGGCGGGGCCGTCTGAAATCCTCGTCATCGCCGACGGCACCACGCCCGCCGATTGGGTGGCGATGGATTTGTTCAGCCAAGCTGAACACGACGAAATCGCCCAAGCCATCCTCATCGGCACATCGCAGCCCTATCTCGACGAAGTTCAAGCCGCCATGAACCGCCTCATCGAAACCATGCTCCGCCGCGACATCATCGAAGCCTCGCTCGGCAACAGGGGCGCGATGATACTCGCCAAGGACTTGGACGAAGCCTGCGAAATCGCCAACTACATTTCCCCCGAACACTTGGAATTGTCGGTAGAAAACCCGCAGGAATGGGCGAAAAAAATCCGCCACGCCGGCGCGATTTTCATGGGACGCTACACCAGCGAAAGCCTCGGCGACTACTGCGCCGGCCCTAACCACGTCCTGCCTACCAGCCGCACCGCCCGCTTCTCCTCGCCGCTGGGCACTTACGACTTCCAAAAACGCTCCAGCCTGATCCAAGTCTCCGAACAAGGCGCGCAGAAGCTGGGCAAAACCGCCAGCGTGTTGGCACACGGCGAAAGCCTGACCGCCCACGCACGCTCTGCCGAATTGCGTTTGAAAGACTGATTCGGTCATACCAGCCATCCATCAAAAGCAAAGGTCGTCTGAAAACCGGTTTTTAGGGTTTTCAGACGACCTCTATTAAAAGAAACATCATGAAACAAGCCATTCAAGAAAAACTCACCCACATCGCCCGTACCGAGCCGCTGCATTTCCTGCTGGCGGTAGAGAGCGGCAGCCGCGCATGGGGCTTTGCCTCGCCCGACAGCGATTACGACGTGCGCGCCATTTATATCCGTCCGCAGCCATATTATCTGCAAATCGACGAAGCGAAAGACACGTTTGAATTTATCGAAAACCAATGGTTTGACGTCGGCGGCTGGGACATCCGCAAGGCGTTGCGCCTGCTGCGGAAAAGCAATGCCGTGCTGCTCGAATGGCTGCGTTCGCCGATGGTTTATACGCAGGACGATGATTTCACAGGTCGTCTGAACGCGCTTGCGCCGCAATACGTCCAAGCCGCCGCGCTGCTGCACCATTATCGCGGCATCGCGGGCAACGCTTTGAAAGCCATGGATTTGGTGCACCCTGTCAAACTGAAAAAATGGTTTTACGTCTTGCGTCCGCTGCTCGCAGCACGGTGGGCAGTCAAACAAGGCGGCATCCCGCCGATGACGCTGGCGGAACTGATGAGCGAATGGCAGACAGACTGCGCCGCCCAAATTACCGATTTGGTGGCCATCAAGGCGGAACAGGATGAAAGTTACCTGCATACCCTGTCGCCCGAATTGCAACGATTGACCGTTGATTTATATAACGAAGTTTCCGAATTATCCGCCCCTGCCACCCAAGCCGCCGACAGCGCGCCGCTGAATGAATTGTTCCGCGAAACTTTGGCGGCGGTTTATCCGTAAAACAAAAAGCAGCCTGTACAACAGTTAGGTCGAATTCTCAAATCTGACATTTTGGGTATTGTGAAAATGGATGGTAATAACAGGATCGTCAAGAGTTTTGTCGGATACCAGTATTCAGCTTGAAATCTTATTATCGAACAAATCATACGGAAATCCGGAATATGCCCCGCACCAACGCTGCCCAATCCCACGAATACCGCGCCATCCAACAAGCTGCGCAGCCCCTGTTTTCGTCGCAGAACCGTACCGAGCAGCATATGCTGACATTTCCAACGCAACATACGCTGCACATCGACAGTTACTCCGGTGAAGCAGACGGACGCAATTTGAGCGGCAGCCTGTGTCAGCTGCGCGATTCGGAAGGCGGCACGGTGACGCAATGGCAATCGCTGGACGATTCCGCCGCGTTTTACCAATACATCGCCCACAACAACGGCAGGGATTATTTATTGTTCCGCCAAGATTTGTACGGATACAGCGTGCTGGACTTTGCCACGGGGGAAATCATGCAGTACCTGCCGCGCGCCACGCTGGACGGTACGGAAACATTTATCTGGACGGAAGCGCATTACAATCCCGCCAACGATATGCTGGCAGTAGGTGGCTGTTATTGGGCTGCACCTTATGCCCTGCTGCTGGCAGATTTCAGCAACCCAATGTCTGCCCCTCCACGCATGACCGATGCGCTCTATGAATATATCCCAAATTTTTGGGATGATTACGATGGAGAAATAGATTTCCATGCGTGGCGCGGCACGGATTTGCTCTATACCGCACCGCTATTGGAAGAAAAAAAACGCTGCGCTGAAAATTTTGACACAGGCGCAATATTTAGCTTGGTTGGAATAGGTTTCAGCCATCAATTACAAAAGGTCGTCTGAAAATGCTCACCATCGAAGATTTGCACACACAAAACCTGCTTCTGCTCGAAGCCGTTTCCGGCAGCCGCGCCTACGGTTTGGCGACGCCCGAATCCGATACCGACATCAAAGGCGTGTTTTACCTGCCCAAATCCATGTTTTACGGCATGGAATACATCCCGCAAATCAGCAACGAAACCAACGACATCGTTTATTACGAGCTGGGGCGGTTTATCGAGCTTTTGCTGCAAAGCAACCCGAACACGCTGGAACTGCTCGCCTCGCCGCCCGACTGCGTGCGCTACCGCTCGCCGCTGATGGACGCGTTCAAAACCGAATGGTTTGTATCCAAAGCCTGCCGTCAGAGTTTCGCCGGATACGCCTACGGACAAATCAAAAAAGCACGCGGGCTGAACAAGAAAATCAGCAACCCGATGTCGTCTGAAAAGAAAAGCGTGCTCGATTTCTGCCACATCGTAGAAGGCGCGCAAACCGTGCCGCTGCGGCACTGGCTTTCGCAACGCGGAATGGAGCAGCGGCGCGTTGGTTTGGTCAAAATCGCCCACGCCCGCGAACTCTACGCCCTGTTTTACGACCCCGACGGCATGCGCGGCTACCACGGCATCGCGCTCAAACCCGAAGCCACCAACCTCTCCCTCAGCTCCGTTCCCGAAGGCGAAACCCCGCTTGCCTACCTCTCCTTCAACCAAGATGGATACAGCAACTACTGCCGCGAATACACCTCCTATCAGCAATGGCTGGCGGAACGTAACGAAACGCGCTACCAAGGCACGCAGGCACACGGACAGGGCTACGACGCCAAAAACATGATGCACACCTTCCGCCTGCTCGAAACCGCCCGCGACATCGCCCGCCACGGCGAAATCCGCCCGCGCCGCCCCAACCGCGACGAACTGCTCGCCATCAAACGCGGCGAATCTTCCTACGAAGACCTGCTGGGAAAAGCGGAACGGCTGATGGCAGAAGTGGAAACAGCGTTTGAGGCCGCCGACCTGCCCGAAACGGTAAATGCCGCTTCGGCTTTGGCGGCTTTGGTTGATGTGAGGGAAAAAATTTACGGATAGATGGCGAAAGGTCGTCTGAAAATGGAAGCGACGGTGTTTATCGCGAATGGACTTTATAGTGGATTAAAATTGCAATGATATGTAGAAAATCGTCGCGTTGTTTACACAACAGGTTGAG
>NZ_AJMT01000203.1:0-8503 GCF_000260655.1 Neisseria sicca VK64 | reverse complement strand
TGTAGAAAATCGTCGCGTTGTTTACACAACAGGTTGAGAAAAATAAGCCTGCAAGACCTCAAACGGCGTATCGCCGTTCAAACTGCGGTGTGGCTTCACAGTGTTATAAAAATTAACAAAGCGGCACAACTCCTTTTGCCGATGTTCCGGACTGTCAAACGACTGTTTCTCATGCCACATCTCCATCAGGGTACGGATAACCCGCTCCGCCTTACCGTTGGTCTGCGGACGGGCAACCCGGGTAAACTTTTGACCAATCCCGTTCTCGTAACAGGCTACACCGAAAGCATGGTTGGCCGAGCCTTTGTATTCCGTACCGTTGTCGGAGTAAACGCACTCAATCAGGTATGGGCAGGGATCAATCAGGTGTTCGGTCAGAAACTTGGCGGCGCTGTCTGCGGTTTTGTCCGGCAAAATGGCGGCGTATAGCTCCCTTGAGAAATCGTCGATGGCGACAAACAGGTAATCCCGCTTATCGGTGGCTTTCTGCCCTTTGAGCAGCGGCAGCCGTTTGGTGTCGAGATGCACCAGCTCTCCGGGGTAGGATTTATTGTAGCGTTTGGCCTGCTTTTTGAGTTTTTCCTGAATACTGCGTTCTACCTTGACCAGGCGTTTCATTCCGTACTTTGCCTGTTTGAAACGGTTGTTGGTACTGGTTTGCGGTTTGAGCAGCTTGGCCCTTGCGGCTTTAAGGGCGCGGTAAATGGTGACGCGGCTGACTTGGTAGCGGCGTGCCAGGGAGGTGACGCTTTCCTTCCCCTGCGTGTAGGCCAGCCAAATGGCTTGTCGGTGGTGCGGGGTGAGGCGGGTGTTTTTGTGCATGTTCATGTTTCAGTATTCTCCTGGAAATACTGTAAACAACGCTACTGATTTCTACACATAACCACATCGGCATCGCGCATTTCTTCGACCGCCGCGTCAAACATCGGTACTTGTTCGCCGAAAAACACGATATGCGGGCGCATCGGATTGCCTTGGCTATCGCGCACATCGTCGGTCTGTTCGCCGGTAAATTCGATGATTTCGTCTTCATCGACGGTGCTGCGCAGTTTGTTCAGCTCGCCGTGCAGGTGCAATACTTTGCTGCTGCCCGCCTTCTCGTGCAGCGCGTCCACATTCTGCGTGATGATGTGCACATCGTAATATTGCGCCAGCTTGACCAACGCCAAATGTGCGGCGTTCGGCTCGGCGGCGTTCGCCTGAAGCCTGCGCTGGTTATAAAAATCAATCACAAGCTTAGGATTGCGCGCCAAGGCTTCGGGCGTGCAGACATCTGTAACCCTATGCCCTTCCCACAAACCGCCCGCATCGCGGAAAGTCAGCAACCCGCTGTCGGCGCTGATTCCCGCGCCGGTCAGGACAACGCATTTTTTCATATCGTTATCCCGCCTTATTGCCGGTAAGTCTGCAAGAAGCGCTCGAGTTTGCCCATGGCTTCTTCGATTTGGTGGGTGTACGGCAGGGTAACAATGCGGAAGTGGTCGGGGCGTATCCAGTTGAACCCCGTTCCTTGGACGAACAAGACTTTTTCGCGCACGAGCAGGTCGTAGATGAATTTCATGTCGTCATGGATGCCGTACATTTCGGTGTCGATTTTGGGGAACATATAAAGCGCCCCCATCGGTTTGACGCAGGATATGCCGGGAATTTGGTTCACCATTTCCCACGCTTTGTTGCGCTGCTCCAGCAGGCGGCCGCCGGGCAGGATGAATTCGTTGATGCTTTGATAGCCGCCCAAAGCGGTTTGGATGGCGTGTTGCATGGGCGTGTTGGCGCATAGGCGCATGGACGAGAGCATATCGAGGCCTTCGATATAGCCTTTGGCATGTTCTTTCGGACCGTTGAGCACCATCCAGCCTTGGCGAAATCCGGCAACGCGGTAGGCTTTGGAGAGGCCGTTGAAGGTGATGGTCAGTAGGTCGGGCGCGAGTGCGGCGATGTGGTGGTGTACCGCTCCGTCGTAGAGGATTTTGTCGTAGATTTCGTCGGCGAAGATGATCAGACCGTGTTTGCGCGCCAACTCGACGATTTCGAGCAGGATTTCTTTGCTGTACACCGCGCCGGTAGGATTGTTGGGATTGATGACGACGATGGCTTTGGTTTTCGGTGTGATTTTGGCTTCCATATCGGCAAGGTTGGGAAACCAGTCGTTTTCTTCGTCACACAGATAATGGCGCACCGTACCGCCCGCCAAAGTGGCGGCAGCCGTCCACAACGGATAATCGGGTGCGGGAATCAGGATTTCGTCGCCGTCATTCAAAAGCGCCTGCATGGACATGGTAATCAGCTCGGACACGCCGTTGCCGATGTAAACGTCGTTGACCGAAATGTCGCGCAGACCTTTGGTTTGATAGTAATGAACGATGGCCTTGCGGGCGGAATACAGCCCTTTGGAATCGCAATAGCCCTGCGCGGTCGGTAGGTTGCGGATCACGTCCACCAAAATTTCATCGGGCGCTTCAAAACCGAACGGCGCAGGGTTGCCGATATTGAGCTTGAGGATTTTATGGCCTTCTTCTTCGAGTTGCAGGGCCTTTTTGTGTACCGGGCCGCGGATGTCGTAGCAAACATGGTCCAGCTTGGACGATTTGGGAAATTTCTCCATGATGTGTGTTCCGTAAAATTGTTAACAATGGGGGTAAATGTACTCCGTTTGCAGACGGAAAGAAAGGGGCAAATGCGGGATTTTTGGCTGCCGCTTCAAGAATCAAGCGTCAAAAACAAATAAGGTCGTCTGAAAACCCTTTTTCGGGATTTTCAGACGACCTTTCCGTGTTGCAAGATGCTTAACCGGGCAAGCCGATTACGCGCCGTAAACGGGGTATTTGTCGCAAAGCGCGGTGATTTGTTTGCGGACGTTTGCCAGATTCGCTTCGTCTTCAGGGTTTGCCAAAACATCGGCAACGAGGTTGGCGAGGACTCGGGCATCGGCTTCGTTAAAGCCGCGCGTGGTCATGGCGGCGGAGCCGATGCGGATACCGGAGGTAACGAACGGTTTTTCCGGGTCGTTCGGAATGGCGTTTTTATTGACGGTGATGTTTGCTTTGCCCAATGCGGCTTCGGCGGCTTTGCCGGTGATTTTCATCGGTTGCAGGTCGACGAGGAAAACGTGGCTTTCGGTGCGGCCGGAAACGATGCGCAAGCCGCGTTTGACCAATTCTTCCGCCATGGCTGCAGCATTGGTTTTCACCTGTTTCGCGTATTGTTTGAACTCGGGTTGCAAGGCTTCTTTGAACGCAACGGCTTTGGCGGCGATGACGTGCATCAGCGGGCCGCCTTGCAGACTTGGGAAGATGGAAGAGTTCAACGCTTTTTCATGCGTGTTGTCGCGGCACAAAATCACGCCGCCGCGCGGGCCGCGCAGAGTTTTGTGGGTGGTGGTGGTCACGAAGTCGCAGAATGGGACGGGGTTGGGGTATTCGCCGCCAGCAATCAGACCCGCGTAGTGCGCCATATCGACGAAAAGGTAGGCACCGACTTTGTCGGCGATTTCGCGGAATTTCGCCCAGTCGATTTGCAGGGCGTAGGCAGATGCGCCGGCAACGATCATTTTGGGTTTGTGTTCGAGCGCGAGGCGTTCGACTTCGGCGTAATCGAGGACTTCGTTTTCATCCAAGCCGTAGGTAATGGCGTTGTAGAGTTTGCCGGAAATATTAACGCTGGCGCCGTGGGTCAGGTGGCCGCCGTGGGCGAGGCTCATGCCGAGGATGGTGTCGCCTGGCTTGAGGACGGAGGCGTACACGGCTTGATTGGCTTGGGAGCCGGAATGGGGTTGGACGTTGGCGTATTCCGCACCGAAGAGTTCTTTGACGCGGTCGATTGCCAGCTGTTCGACGATATCGACGTATTCGCAGCCGCCGTAGTAGCGTTTGCCGGGGTAGCCTTCGGCGTATTTGTTGGTCAATTGCGAACCTTGTGCCTCCATCACGGCGCAACTGACGTAGTTTTCGGAAGCAATCAGTTCGACGTGGTCTTGCTGGCGTTGGTCTTCTTGGGCGATGGCGGCTGCCAGCTCCGGATCATATTGGGCTAGGTTGACGCTTTTTGAAAACATCTTCTCGACTCCTTTGTCGGTTGGGAAACGGGGATTGATAAGTGTTGAACAATGTACCAAATCGGTTTGGATTGTCAACGATTTTATCTTTCAGACGACCCCTTTGCTGCTTGAGAGGTCGTCTGAAAAGTTTTATTTGAACAGATTGTCTTGTTTCAAATGAAAGTCGATTTTTTCGAGCAGGGCTTCAAGGTCGGTCTCGGCTTGGGCGGCGGCGAGGTTTTTGCCCAACTCCTCCAAAGCCAGCGCATCGAGCCTGCGGCGTTCGAGTTTGCGCGCTTCTTCGTTGAAGATTTTGATGTTGTCGGGCAGGACAAGCGGCGGCACGCTGCCGTCGGTCGTATAGAACGCTTCATCCGCAAACACAAACCCCGCCGGCAATGCGGGTGCGTTGTCGTAGTCGGCATCGTTGACCGGCATCCACTCGGAATGCTGTTCCAACAGGACGAATTGCCCGTTCATGCCGTAAATATGGGCAAAACGGGAAAGCTTGGGGCGTTTGGTGTTCATGCAAAGATTGTATGCCGATGATGCGGGAGCGTCTAGGGCGGAATTTTGTGTCGTCGCAGTAGGAAGGTCGTCTGAAAGTAGTATAATTACAAAATTGATAAATTTTTGAAGACAAATATAAAAAGGGAAACCCCAATGTCAGCAAACACAAACAAACAATGGTTAAGCGTCATCGCCCTGGCAGTCGGCGCATTCATTTTCAACACCACCGAATATATCCCGATTGCCCTATTGAGCGACATCGGCGCGACCTTCAATATGCCGCCAACCGAGGTTGGCATCATGATTACCGTGTATGCGTGGATTGTCGCGCTATTGTCGCTGCCACTGATGCTGGCAACGAAAAACATCGAACGCCGCAAGCTGCTGCTCGTCCTCTTCGCGTTCTTTACCCTCAGCCACATCGTTTCCTATTTCGCCCGAAGTTTCGAAATCCTGCTCATCAGCCGCATCGGCATCGCCCTGACGCACGCCGTGTTTTGGTCGATTACCGCCTCGCTGGCGGTACGTGTCGCGCCGCAGGGTAAAGGCAATCAGGCTTTGGGGCTACTCAGTACGGGGACGGTCATGGCGATGGTGGCGGGCATCCCGCTGGGGCGCGTTATCGGGCAACACTCAAGCTGGCAGTTCAGCTTTTTGCTTATCGGACTTTGCGCGGCAGCGGTCATGGGCATATTGGCGAAAAACCTGCCGCTGTTGCCCAGCGTGAACACAGGTTCGCTCAAAAGCCTGCCCGGATTGCTCAAGCGCAAAAACCTCATGCTGCTCTACGCGCTGACCGTCCTCCTGATTACCGCCCACTTTACGGCATACAGCTATATCGAACCCTTCGTCCTGCAAGCCGGCAGCTTCGCACCCGAACAAGTGACCATCGTCTTGAGCCTGTACGGGCTGGCGGGGTTTGCCGCGTCGTATTTGTTCGGTAAATGGTTTGCCAAACACCAGCGCATATTCCTGCTGACCTCGGTATCCGTCATCATGACTTCAACGCTCTGCCTACTGCCCCTTGCCGCCTACCCGATAGCCGTTTACGCGCTGGTGTTTGTCTGGGGTATCGCCATCGTCGTCTTGAGCCTCGGCATGGTATCCAAAGTATTGGACTTTGCCTCGGATGCAACCGATGTTGCCAACTCGATTTACTCAGGTCTCTACAACGTTGGTATCGGCGGCGGTGCGCTTTTGGGGCATTACGTTACCGTGTGGGCAGGCATTTCCAACATCGGATTTGTAGCCGCAATCTTGGCAGCGGCAGGATTGGGCGTGTGTCGGATGTTGGTTGAGATGCGGAAATAAGAGGGTTGTATAAAAAAAGGTCGTCTGAAAACGTTTCTTTTTTATTTAAATACATCGCTCCGCAGTCGGGACGCTCCGTCTGTCTAGGCGTGAGAATGAATTTCTAAGTTTGGAATAAAACAAACCGGATTCCTTTGATGGGAATCCGGTTTTTCTTTTCGATGATTGGATTTTCAGACGACCTTTGGGGTCGTCTGAAACCTTATCCATGCTCTTTACCTTCGTTTATTCAAAATATTATAGTGGATTAACTTTAAACCAGTACGGCGTTGCCTCGCCTTAGCTCAAAGAGAACGATTCTCTAAGGTGCTGAAGCACCAAGTGAATCGGTTCCGTACTGTCTTGTACTGTCTGCGGCTTCGTCGCCTTGTCCTGATTTAAAGTTAATCCACTATATAAAATAAGGTCGTCTGAAAACGTTGTTTTGTTTCAGACGACTTTTGATTTTAATCCGATAAATTTTACTTCCTGCGGGCTCCCTTTCCCCGAAAATAAACTGCAACCGTGCACAAGGCTGCGCCTGCGCTCAGGCAGCCGAACCAGCTTGTGCTGGCGGCGGCGGGATGGGGCGAAGCGAGTGCGGCGGCAAGGGCGGCGGCGAAGAGTGTTACGCCGGCGAGGCGCAGGCGGACGGGGTGTTGCACGGGGCGTCCGAGCATGGTTTTGGCGTGGGGCGTTTGCGAGAGCATGAGGCAGAAAAAGCCGCCGGAGCAGAGGGAAAACATCAGGAAATACAGCATGGTTATTGCGCCTTTTCGATGCGGCGGGCGATGAGGAAGAATATTGCCGCAAATGTCAGGAAACACAGTTCCACCGTCCAATAGAGCGTGTCCCCCGACCGAATTGACAGCCAGAGAGGCCGTCCGACATAAATATCCAAGAGCGGGATCAGGGCGCACAGTGCGGCGGCGGCGTAGAACAGGCCGCGCCATTTGATATACGCGGGGTAGGGGAAGAAGGCGGCAACCGCAGCGGCGGCCCAGACGGTAAAGAGGCTTTGCGCTTCCCAAATTTCACGCCCGTCCCAGTCTGCGGGCAGCAGGCGGTTGGTGCAGAAAAAGGCGGCGCAGGCGAGCGGGAAGCCGGCGAACACGGCGATGTTGATGCGTTCCGCCCACGCAATCCCGCGCAGGGGCGGCTGTTTGCGGTTGCGCCGCTTCATCGGCCACATTACCGCACCCGTCGCAATCATACCGCAACCCGCCATACCGCTGAAGAAATAAAGCCAGAGCGTCGGATAGTCGGCAAAGCCCGCCGTATGCAGGCTGTAGAGCGAAGAGTAGGCCTGTTCGAAGCCGCCGTAGGCATCTTTGCGATACACCTGCGCCCCGTCGCGCAAACGTACCGCCACCGACAAATCAGGGTTCGAGCCGATGCTTCTTTTGTCGAAATAATCCGCCGACAACACTGCTTCTTTGCGGTCGGGGTCGGTGATGGTCAAGTTGATTTCCGCGTCCGTCCCATTTGGGCGCAACTTTTGCACCGTCGGATACCAATCCGCCATCTTCCGCTGCTCTCCCGCGTTTTCAGACGACCTCGGCACATAGGCGGAGCGCGCCTCGAATTCTTCATCCGACAATTCCGCCGCCGTTTGGCTGTAGATCATCACCGTATGCGAAGTCAGCAAGAGGCCGCTGTAAACAATCATCACATGAAACGGCAGCGGCAGCACGCCCAGCAGGTTGTGCGCGTCCAGCCAGCTTCTGAGTTTTTTGCCTGCGCGGAAAGTGAAAAACTCCGCCAGAATCTTTTTATGCACAATCACGCCGCTGATTACCGCCGCCAGCGCGACCACCGCGGCCGCAGCCGTCAGCCAGTAACCGCCGTATTCCGCCGCCGCGAGGTTGCTGTGGATGGAAACCAGATAACCCGCCCCCGCCGTTTCGCGCGGTTTGGACTGCGGCGCGTCAGGATAAGGGCTGATGGTGGTATAGGACGCCTCTTCGGCCCCGCGTTCCGTCCAGCCCAAATCCAAGTACGGCGAACGTTCGGTCGGCAGAGAAACCGACCATTCTGCCGCATTCGGCGCATGGCGGCGCAGATAGTCCAGGGCGGTCGCCAGCGAAACCTGTTCGTCCGGCAGGCCGTCTGAAAACGGCAGCTCCGGCTGCATCCATACATCCAGTTCGGCACGGAAAAACGCAATGCTTCCCGCAAGGAATATTACGAACAAAACCCACGAACAGATCAGCCCCGTCCATGTGTGGATTTCTGCCATTACCTTGCGAAGCCCCGCCTCCTTAGCCATGCGGCAGCCCCCCTGCCGCCGAAAGCAGCAACACCGACAGCGACAGCACGCAAAACACCGTCCGCAGCCGCCGCGCCGCCAACGCCCACAGAAATACCAGCGGCAGCAGCGTGATGCCTAGGAGGGTGCCGCCGTAAACGGCATTGTTCGACCCGCCTGCATAAAGCGGAACCGTACCCGCCGCCAGCGCGGATACCCAGTAGCTTCCGGCCGAAGCCAGCACAATCCGCGCTGCGATGTGCAGCGGGCGTGGCAGGATGGGATTCATATGGTTTTCCTTGGGATATTTGTTACTTTTATTCGATTGGGTGTTTTTCAGACGACCTTTAGAAATGACAGGTTTCAGACAGCCTTTGCAGAGTACGGCAACCTCACGACCGTCATTCCCGTGAAAACGG
>NZ_AJMT01000202.1:0-24300 GCF_000260655.1 Neisseria sicca VK64 | reverse complement strand
CGTTTTATAGTGGATTAAATTTAAATCAGGACAAGGCGACGAAGCCGCAGACAGTACAGATAGTACGGAACCGATTCACTTGGTGCTTCAGCACCTTAGAGAATCGTTCTCTTTGAGCTAAGGCGAGGTAACACCGTACTGGTTTAAAGTTAATCCACTATACCCTCAACCCCACATCAAAATAACAAAGGTCAACATCATGTGCCAACTGCTCGGCATGAACTGTAACACCCCCACAGATATCGTCTTTTCCTTTGAAGGCTTCCGCCGCCGCGGCGGCATTACCGACCACCATGCAGACGGTTTCGGCATCGGCTTTTTCGAAGGCAAAGGCGTACGCCTGTTCCACGACGACAAACCCAGCGCCGCCTCGCCCGTCGCCGACCTCGTTCGCGCCTACCAAATCAAATCCGAAAACGTCATCGCCCACATCCGCAAAGCCTCGCAAGGACAAACCTCGCTGGCAAACACCCACCCCTTCATGCGCGAAATGTGGGGCGAATACTGGCTGTTTGCACACAACGGCCATTTAATCGATTTCTACCCCGAACAAGGCGAGTATTACCATGCCGTCGGCACCACCGACTCCGAACGCGCCTTCTGCTACATCCTCAACCGCCTGCGCAGCCGCTTCGCCACCAAGCCCGACCCGGACACCCTATTCGACGCCCTCGCCGCGCTGACCCACGAAATCCGCCGCTTCGGACTGTTCAACTTCGTTATGTCCAACGGCGACAACCTGTTTGCCCACGCCAGCACGCTTTTGCACTACATCGTACGCAAAGCCCCGTTCGGCAAAGCACGGCTTTTGGACGACGACGTCATGGTCGATTTTTCCGAAGTCACCACCCCCAACGACAAAGTCGCCGTCATCGCCACCTTACCGCTGACCCGCGACGAAACTTGGTCGCAACTGGCAGTGGACGAACTGGTCATGTTCCGACAAGGCGACATCGCCCGCAGCGACCGTCCTGAACAACCCGTCTACATGAGCGTAGAAGAAGGCTTGGCAATCGCCCGCGCCGTCGGCGTATCCGTTTAAAACAAAGAGGTCGTCTGAAAACCCAGATTCAAGGTTTTCAGACGACCTCTTCAACCCATAATAAACCCACCGACTATACGGGAATAGCTCAATCGGCTACAATTCCGTTTCACAAACAAATAAATTCAAAAGCTTATGAAATGTCCGTTTTGTCAGCATCCCAATACTCAAGTCACTGATTCGCGGCTCTTGGAAGAGACGAACAGCATCCGCCGCCGCCGCCGCTGTTTGGAGTGCGGGCAACGGTTCAGTACGTTTGAAACGGTCGAAATGCGGATGCCGCAGGTCATTAAATCCAACGGTACGCGCGTGGCGTTTAATCCGCACAAGCTGAGAACCAGTTTGGAACGGGCTTTGCACAAACGCCCGATCGCCCAGGAAAAAATCGATGAAACGGTCGCGCTGATTGAGCAGCGTCTGTATCAGTCGGGCAACAAGGAAGTGCCGTCGCGCATGGTGGGGGAAATGGCGATGGAGGAATTGGCAAAAATCGATCAGGTCGCTTATGTCCGTTTTGCTTCCGTGTATAAAAGTTTCAACGACGTGTCCGAGTTTACTCAGGCAATTGCCACGCTGGTGCAGACCGACGGGAAATAGGTCGTCTGAAAGCGGTGTGTTGATGATGAAGAGGATGTTTATGAAAAGAGTTTTATCCGTAGCCGCCGCACTATTCTGCCTTGCCGCCTGCAGCCCCGAACAGGGCGATGCGGCGTCGAAAGCCGCCTCCGATACGGTTCAAACGCTGACGAGCATGGACGGCAAAATTTCCATTTCAGTCCACAACAGCCACTTCTCCGACATCATCGCCGATTCCGCCCGCCACCCGAAAAACGTCCCCGCCTCCAATCTGATTCTGCTCCAATACGACCCTGAAGCGCGCATTACTATTTATGCGGCGAACAACGGCCCGGCGCAAACGGATGCCAAAACCTATTTCGCCGAACTCAAAACCGCCCTTCAATCGGACGAGACTCAAAATGTCCGCGTCGGCATCGCCACCGACAACCGCATGAATTACCAAACCGACCGCGAAGACCGGCAAGGTACGTTCAACCAATACTGCATCGCCATTCACGAAGCCAATATCTATACCGTTTGCGCGTATAGCCATCACGCAAGTCAGAAGGAATTGTCGGAAGTATTGAAAGAATTGAGCTTGTCGCGTTAATGCTTTGACGAACGGAATACGGCGAAAGAAAAGGTCGTCTGAAAACGGAAAACTTTAAGAAACCTAAGTTATGTTTGATTGTATTGATACCCAAATGATGCAAAACGCCCTTGCCCTTGCGCGGCTCGGGCGTTTTTCCACTTCCCCCAATCCCCGCGTCGGCTGCGTGATTGCACACGGCAGTCAAATCGTCGGGCAGGGGTTTCATGTCAAAGCGGGCGAACCGCATGCCGAAGTGCACGCGTTGCGGCAGGCAGGCGAAATGGCACGCGGGGCGACGGCTTATGTGACGCTCGAACCGTGCAGCCATTACGGCCGTACGCCGCCCTGCGCCGAAGCCCTAATCGGTTCGGGCGTGTCGCGTGTGGTCGCCGCCATGACCGATCCCAATCCTCTGGTGGCAGGCAAAGGTTTGGCAATGCTCGAAGTTGCAGGCATCCGCACCGAAAGCGGTTTGCTGGAAACCGAAGCGCGCGAACTCAACCGCGGCTTCCTTTCCCGTATCGAACGCGGCCGCCCGTTTGTCCGCGTCAAATGCGCCGCCAGCTTGGACGGCAAAACCGCGCTCGCCGACGGACGCAGCTACTGGATTACCGGCGAAGCCGCAAGGGCGGACGTACAAACCTTACGCGCGGAAAGCTGCGCCGTCTTAACCGGCATCGGCACGGTGCTTGTCGACAACCCGCGCCTCAACGTCCGCGCCTTCCCGACCCTGCGCCAACCTGCGCGCATCGTGTTGGACAGCAAACTGCAAACGCCGTTGAACAGCCACATGGTTTCAGACGACCTCAGCCCCACCATCATCGTAACCGCCGTTGATGATGAAGAATGCCTCAAACCATACCGCGCGTTCAATCATATCCGCATCTTGAGGTCGTCCGAAAACGCTGACGGACGTATAGACCTTGCCGCACTGCTGCCCCGGTTGGCAGAACTGGGCTACGGCGAAATTATGGTCGAAGCGGGTGCGACGCTGACCTCCGCCTTTATCGAAGCAGGCTTGGCAGACGAAATCGTGTTGTACCAAGCGCCGAAAATCTTAGGCGAAGGCAGAAGCCTGCTCACCCTCTCCGCCAACCCCGCCGTTTTGGCTTCGGAAGGCGAGTGGGAAAGCCGTTCGGTAGAGCTGATCGGGCAGGACGTAAAATGGGTTTTGCGTAGAAAATAGGCTGCCTCGTAAACCAGAAAGGTCGTCTGAAAACTGATTTGGGTTTTCAGACGACCTTTTTGTCAGAAGCAACGGTGTTTTATAGTGGATTAAAATAAAAATGAGACAAGGCGGCAACGCCCGCCGTGTACGGGTAGTACATAAGGGTGTTGCCAACGCCGTATCATTGCAATTTTAATCCACTATACTGCATCGCCTGATTTGCTTGACAGAGTTACAAATACCGCTTCAACATATACTGAAGTAATATTAATTTTAGGTTAAATTACGCAAATATATTAATACTAATTTTTATTAATTATTTGTATTTCCGATATTATATTTAGTCACCAACGGTATAGTAATCACTAAAAATAATACAATTCAAAATCTTACCGCCGAGCTTGATTATAATATTTGCATAAACATTTCCCAACACTCCATTATCGTCGGGCAATGCTGCATTTGCACATGCAAAACTTTTACGTCCAAAACCAATCTTAGGGAAAGATTTATTTTCGACACCGACAAAACGGATTCCGACCATGCTGTTTTTATGACTGCCGGCCGGGGTTCTGCTGCGGCATTTTGCACTGTGCGGCACGCCCTTTTCCATCACATGAGACCTATCATGAAAAATACCACCATTCAGAAATTTGCAGATAAAACCGCCAAAATCGGTATCGTCGGCCTGGGCTACGTCGGCCTGCCTCTGATGCTCCGCTATGTGGACATCGGTTATCAGGTTTTGGGCTTCGACATCGACAAAACCAAAGTCGACAAACTCAACAAAGGCGAAACCTACATCGAGCATATTCCTGCCGAGAAAATCGCCGCCGCTTCAAACAGCCTGTTTGAAGCCACCACCGACTTCTCCCGCATCGGCGAAGTGGAAGCCGTAATTTTGTGCGTACCGACTCCGTTGAACAAATACCGCGAGCCGGACATGAGCTTTGTTATCGACACTACCGACGCAGTGAAACCTTACCTGCGCGCCGGTCAAGTGTTGTCTTTGGAATCCACCACCTATCCCGGCACAACCGAAGAAGAATTGCTGCCGCGCGTTGAAGAAGGCGGCTTGAAAGTCGGTAAAGACGTGTTCTTGGTGTACTCTCCGGAACGCGAAGACCCGGGCAACCCGAATTTTGAAACCCGTACCATCCCGAAAGTCATCGGCGGTCATACCCCTGCTTGTTTGGAAGTCGGTATCGCGCTGTATCAGCCTGCCATCGACAAAGTCGTACCGGTAAGCTCCACCAAAGCCGCCGAGCTGACCAAGCTTCTGGAAAACATCCACCGCGCCGTGAACATCGGCTTGGTGAACGAGATGAAAATCGTCGCCGACAAAATGGATGTCGATATTCACGAAGTCATCGCCGCCGCGGCAACCAAACCGTTCGGCTTCGTTGCCTACTATCCCGGTCCGGGCTTGGGCGGTCACTGTATCCCCATCGACCCGTTCTACCTGACTTGGAAAGCGCGCGAATACGGCGTAAACACCCGCTTCATCGAGTTGGCAGGCGAAGTAAACTCCCATATGCCCGACTACGTCATCAGCAAAGTGGGCCTGGCTTTGAACGAACACAACCGTTCCATCAAAGACAGCAAAATCTTAGTTTTGGGTATCGCCTACAAGAAAAACGTGGACGACATGCGCGAAAGTCCGTCTGTGGAAGTGATGGACCGCCTGCACAAATTGGGTGCAAACATTTCCTACTCTGACCCGCACGTGCTTGAATTCCCGTACATCCCCGGCCACCACTACTTCGACCTGAAGAGCGAGCCACTGACGCCGGAAACCGTAGCGAAATACGACTGCGTAGTCCTGACCACCGACCACGATAAGTTTGACTACGACATGATTGCCGAACACGCCAAACTGATTGTCGATACGCGCGGCAAGTTCCCTGCGAAAAACCCGAAAGTCGTGAAAGCGTAATACCTTTGACGATTGAGGCAGACTGCCTGCCGACGGGTTTCGGCAGGCAGTCGGCTTTCTTAGACCGTTTGTTTTCAGACGACCTAAGAAAGCCCTTATTTATATGATGCTGCTGCGTTTTCAGGTCGTCTGAAAATCTTGGCGGCAACCAATCCCTCCTATTTATGAATATAAGAAAAATACTCGGCTATGCCTTGGGTCCGATAGGCAGTGCGGCTTTCGGCATCCTCTCGCTTCCGCTGATTTCATGGTACTACCCTGCGGAAGACATCGGCCGTATCGTCTTACTGCAAACCATATCCGCTCTGACCATCCTGATTTTGGGGCTGGGCTTGGATCAGGCGTATATCCGCGAATACTACGCCAGCGAAGACAAAGCCGCGCTGTTCAAATCCTTCAGCCTGTCCCCGTTTGTTTTGAGCATTGTCGGGGGATTGCTGATACTTTTGTGGAATCCCTCTTGGCCTTCCGAAATTATTTTTGATTTGAACAACACCAAGCTGGGTATTCTGTTTTTAGTTTTTTTACTGACCACCCTGTTTATCCGCTTTTTCTCGCTCATCCTACGGATGCAGGAAAAGGCAATTGCTTTCTCACTCAGCCAGCTGACACCGAAATTCCTGATTTTGGTTTTGGTTTTGCTCTTCATACTAATCGGCTTGCCAACCCATACCACCAGCCTGGTCTTTGCCTATACCTCCGCCCAAATACTGACCGTCGCTGTATTGATCTACCAAACCCGAACCGATTTGGCCGCCGCCATCCGTTCGCCTTGGTCGGCAAAGCTGCACAAAATAGGGTTGCAATACGGACTGCCTTTGGCATTCGGCAATCTCGCCTACTGGGGACTGACGTCTATCGACCGTTTTGTTTTGAAAGAAATGGCAAGTTTGGAGCAACTGGGGATTTACTCGATGGCGGTCAGCTTCGGCGCTGTCGCCCTGATTTTCCAAAGCGTATTCTCAACCATATGGGCGCCATTGGTGTTCAAATGGGTTGAAGACAACACCAATCTCGACAAAATCGGCGGCATTACCCTGTCGATGACTGCGCTCATCAGCGCGATGGTTTGCTTTATCGGTATTTTTTCGCCGGTGGTCACTTGGATTCTTCCCGGGAAATATGCATCGGTACAGTTTATTTTACTGTCGTGCATGATGTTTCCTTTGTTTTATACGCTGACGGAAGTGACCGGCATCGGTTTGAACGTCGTCAAAAAAACCTGGCTGATTACCGCAGTCAATATTGCGGCATTCCTGTTGAACTTCGGCCTGCTGTATTGGCTGGTTCCGCTCTTGGGCGCACGGGGCGCCGCAATGGCGAGCGCGACTTCTTTTTGGGTGTTTATGCTCATTAAGACCGAATTGTCTTCAAGGATGTGGCAGAAACTGCCCTGCCGAAAAATTTATACCCATACCGCACTCTGCCTGATTTTGTGCCTGGGCTACACCTACTTCGGCAACGCCGGCAACTACTACATTTTTGCTTTAATCTGGCTGGCAGGTTTGATTGCCCTGACTGTGAAATACAAAACACCACTTTCTTCAGCTTTATCAGTAGTGAAAGGTCGTCTGAATAAAAAACATTCAACACAATAACAACCATACTGCGCGCAGTTTTTGATTCTGCCGCCACAAAACGCTTACTCACCGAGAATCTTTGATTTTGTGCCCTGTCCGCAACCTATGCGGCTTGTACGCCGACACACTCGACACAGGTATTATCATGCATACATTAATCATTCCTTCTTGGTATCCATCCACTCCGGACGACGTCAACGGAATCTTCTTCCGCCTGCAAGCGCAAGCCTTGCAACGCTCCGGAGTCAAAGTAGGGGTCGTTGCACCGATATTCCGTTCGTTCAGAACTCAGGCAAAAACTGCGTTCAACCCGAAAAATTACGGAATAAGGACCTACATCGACAAAGACGTACCGACTTATGTGTACGACAGCATGTTTTTCTTCCCGCGCATCCCGCATATCGACCGCAAACGGGAAATCGCCGCCAGTATGAAACTGTTCCGCCGATACGTTGCAGACCACGGCATGCCCGACGTCCTGCACGCGCACTGCGTCAACAGCGGCGGCATCATTGCATACGAAATCCACAAAGCAACCGGCATTCCGTATGTCATCACCGAACACAGCACCACCTACGCCCGCAAACTTATCCGCAACTGGCAACGCCCGTTGATGTATGCCGCCGCCCAAAACGCCGCCTGCCGCCTGGCAGTCAGCCGCGACTTTGCCGAACTGCTGAAAGAAGAATACCGCGGATTGGAGTGGCAATATGTTCCCAATATCCTGTCCGCCAGCTTTGAAGCACCGATCGACCTTGCCGACAAACCCGCCAACGAAGACTTTACCTTCTGCTCGGTCGCGCACCTGCAACATAAAAAAGGCTACGACATCCTGCTACCCGCCTTTGCCGAAGCAGTCAAAGCCTATCCGAACCTGAAACTGAAAATCGGCGGCGGCGGCTACGAAGAATTCAAGCTGCACCGTTTGGCAAAAGATTTGGGGCTGGAAAACAACGTTATCTTTGAAGGTCGTCTGAAAAACGAAGAAGTCTTGGAATTGATGTATCAAAGCGATGCCTTCGTATTGGCCAGCCGCCACGAAACTTTCGGCGTCGTTTTCATCGAGGCTTTGGCTCAAGGGCTGCCCGTCATCGCGACGCGCTGTGGCGGTCCTGAGACTATCGTCAATCCATCCAACGGGCTTTTGGTCGATGTCGGAGACCAAAAATCGCTGACGGAAGCACTTATCTCCCTCTATCGGAACCGGAAAAAATATTTCCCGCGCCTGTTGCGCGAAAACTGCCTGAAAGAATTTGGAGAGCGTCCCGTTACCGAACAAATCATTTCTGCATATAATAAAGCTCTTGGAACGACCTAAATTTCAGGAAGCAACGTGAAAATTAAAAAACAAAATATATACATTACTATGCTTTATACGATGGTTACCGCCTACATGCTGGGGCCGATGCTGTCGTATAAGCTGGGAATTCCGCGTATCGACAATCCGCTGACCCTTTTGCTGGTGCCTGCCACACTGCTGATTTTTTTCATAGAAAACAAAACATTCAACAGCAAGGCAGGACTCATGCTGATGGCGGTCGGGCTGATGACCGGCTGGAGCGCGATCCATCTGTTCATTACGCCCTTGGATTCGGTCAGGGTCATGGATACCTTTTTCTTCCTGTCGGTCGCCGGTTTGTTTTACCTGCTGTATCTGATTTTGAGCCGACACGAAAACCCCTTGCGCTTCGTACGCAGGCTGTTGGTTTACTTTTGCGCCTTTATCATTATTCCGCCCGTTATCGAGGTGTTGACCGGCATCCAGTTTGTCAAATCAGACGAAATTTTGGCGATTGAGGCCGGCGTGATTAAAGGCTTTTTCTTCAACCCCAACAACTTGGGTACGACCGCCCTCTTCTTCGCCCCTGCCGTGTTGATATTTTTCAATATCGGCGTCAACAAGAGGGAATATTTTTTCGGCTGGATTTTATTTTTGAGTTTGGGCGCGATTGTTTTCGCCAGCGCATCGCGTACGGCGACGATGAGTTACATCATTTTGTTTATCCTGAACTTGATTTACCGTAACAACGGGCTGTTTACGCTGATGACCATAGGCGTTACAGGCGCAGGCTTGTCGATGATTCCGAAACAGTACATTGCCGATTTCCTGCTCTCGATGCACGGCAATGCCTTTTTGGAAAACATTTCTTCCCGCCTGTATTTGTTCCTGTTCAATTTGGAGAGTGACAACTCGGTCGGCTACCGCCAAGAAATTTACAACTACTTCTGGAGCAATCCGCCACTTTTGCTTTACGGTTACGGCCCTAAAAACTTTCAGGAATACTTCGGCGGGCATTTGAGCGACAGCCTCGGTTTTGAAAATCCGCACAGTTTCATCATCGAACTGTATTTGGGCTTCGGCATGATTTCCTTAATCGGCTTCGTCTGTTACATCATTTGGTATGCAGTGAACGTCTTTTTAAGCCAAAACCTGCGGAACAAACAAAAAGCCATCGGCTTGGCGGCAATCGGCCTGTTTATTTTAGGCGGCTTCATCCCGTCCACCATTTTGCGTATGCCCTTCCTCTGGCTGCCCTGCTTTTTGATTTTCTTGTACAGCGTCCTGCCGCAGCGCGATACGGCGTATAACGCGTACCGATACACCCCTTGATAGAAAACACGATATGAAAAAAATTGTTTTGACTACTTCCATGTCCGGCCTCGGCGGTACTGAAAATGCGACCTTCCGCTTGGGACGGTTGCTCAGGCAGCGCGGCCACGAGGTCGTCCTTGCCTCTTCCGATGGCCCGCTCATCAAAGAAGCCCAAGCCTTGGGCATCCAATGGCGTCCGATTGATTTTTATCAGGGCGGCATCTTGGGCTACATCAAAGGCATGTTCGCCTACATGAAGATGTTGAAACAAGAAAAACCCGACATCATCCACTGCCAAATGGCGCGTATCGTTCCCGCCTGTGCCATCGCGGCGAAAATCTCTTCGCCGAAAACCAAAGTGTTCTACCACGCGCGCGGTTTGGATGCTGAAACCTATCCCAAAATCGCCAAACTTTTCGACAAACTGGGTGTATACATCATCGGCAACTGCAAGCACGAGCAGGAAAAACTCATCCGCCACGGCTTCCCTGCCAACCGCATCACCTACACCTACAACGCCCTGCACAAAGCCGATTACGTTCCTGAAAAAACCGCCAAAGACTACGTCATGCTCGGCACGCTGTCGCGCTTGGATACCGTCCGCGCCGTGCATGTGATGCTGGACATCTTTAAGAAAATGGTTGACCGCAATATGCCCGTACGCCTGAACGTAGCGGGCATAGGCGAAGAGATGGACAATCTGAAAGCGCAAGCAAAACGCCTGGGCATAGACGACAAAGTCACCTTCCTCGGCGGCGTGCGCGATTTGACCGGCTATTTCAAAGACGTGGATATTTTGGTGAACACGCCGCACTGCATCGGTGACCACGGCGCAGGCGTCGGCAACAACATCCTTGAAGCCGGCCTCTACGACACGCCCGTCGTGACCTACAACATGGGCGGCATTTCCGAAATGGTCATTACCGGGGAAACCGGATACTGTTTCCCCTTCGGCGAAGACGAAGCCTTTATCGAAGCCGTCGATCAACTCATCAAGCAGCCCGAGCTGCGCGAAAAGATGGGCAAAGCCCTGCATAAACACGTTGAGACCTTGTGTTCCGATGATGAAATCTATCGCACCACAATGGCCGCTTACGATATGTGAGGTCGTCTGAAAATATGAACATCACCATCGTCGCCCCCTACTGTTCGCTGCCGTCCGAGCCGCATTTCAACCGCTTCTGGTATCTTGCCGAGCTGTTGTCGCAGTCTCATGATGTATTGCTGATTACCAGCAATTTCAAACACTATGACAAATCTTTCAGACGACCTGAAGATGCCGAATCTGCTTCGCAAGGTCGTCTGAAAGTCATGCTGCTGGAAGAAAGCGGCTACGGTAAAAACGTCTCGCTGGACCGCGTCAAAAGCCATCATGTGTTCGTCAAACATTTTGAGCAATGGTTGAACAACTGCCGCCCGGGCGAACAAGACGTCGTCTTTTCCGCCTATCCGCTGATCGCCACCAACCTGCTTTTGGGCGAACACAAAGCGCGTTTGAGCTACAAGCTGATTATCGACGTGCAGGACGTATGGCCGGAATCCTTCTCCTCGGTCGTGCCGTTTTTGAAAAAAATCCCGCACAACCTGCTCCCCTTCTCCTCCCGCGCCAACCGTGCCTACCGTTACGCCGACGCGCTGGTCGCCGTATCGCAGACCTACCTCGACCGCGCCAAAGAAGCGAATCCGAATGTCCCCGGCGAAGTCGTCTATATCGGCGCGGATTTTCCGAAACTCGATGCCGCGCCGGCAAAAGACTTCGGCGACAGCAAAACCCGCTTCTTCTACTTGGGTACGCTCAGTTACAGCTATGACGTGGAAACCGTGTGCAAAGGCGTTCGGAAACTGTTGGACGGCGGCGAAAATGTAGAGCTGCACATCATGGGCGGCGGCCCCGATTTGGACAGACTCAAACAATACGCCTGCGAGGGCATCAAGTTTTACGGCTACATCCCCTACGCCGAAATGATGTCGGTTGCCAAAGGCTGCGACATCTCCGTCAACGCCATCCATTCCTACGCCATGCAGTCGATTACCAACAAACTGTCCGACTATATGGCATTGCAAAAACCGATTTTAAACAGCCAGGTCAATGACGAAGTTGCCGAAGTCCTCACCCTGCTGCCGCATGCGGACTACCGTTCCGGCGATGTGGACAGCTTCGTCCAAGCCGCAAAAGACATTCTGGCGCGCAAAAACGACCCCGTTCAATCCAACGAAATCGTCCGCCGCTTCAAGCGCGACGTGGCGTACCAAAAAATCGTCAACCTGATTGAAAGATTAGCCCATGAGTAAATTCTTCAAACGCCTGTTTGACATCATCGCCTCCGCCTCAGGACTGATTTTCCTCTCGCCCGTATTTTTGATTTTGATATACCTTATCCGCAAAAACTTGGGCGAACCGGTATTCTTCACCCAAGAGCGGCCGGGCAAAGACGGCAAACCGTTTAAAATGATTAAATTCCGCTCCATGCGCGATGCGGTCGATAAAGACGGCAACCCGCTGCCCGACAGCGAGCGGCTGACCCCTTTCGGCAAGAAACTGCGTGCGACGAGCCTGGACGAACTTCCTGAGCTTTGGAACGTTCTAAAAGGAGAGATGAGCCTGGTCGGCCCAAGACCGCTGTTGATGAGCTACCTGCCGCTTTACAACGAATTTCAAAACCGCCGCCACGAAATGAGGCCCGGCGTAACCGGTTGGGCGCAGGTCAACGGGCGCAACGCGCTTTCGTGGGACGAAAAGTTCGCACACGATATTTGGTATATCGACCATTACAGTTTTTGGCTGGATATGAAAATCCTGTTTCTGACAGTCAAAAAAGTCTTTATCAAAGAAGGTATTTCGGCTGAGGGAGAAGCCACCATGCCCTATTTCACAGGAAATGACACTGATGCGAAAAAATAACGTACTTATCCTTTCCGCGGGAAGGCGCGTTGAATTGGTACAGGATTTTCAAACCGAAGCGGCCAAGTTTTCAGACGACGTCAAGATTTTGACGACGGATTTGGTGCCGCGTATGTCCTCCGCCTGCCACGTTTCGGACGGTTCGTTTGAAGTGCCGCTGATTAGCGCCGATTCATATATCGACAGCATTTTCGATCTGGCGGTACGCGGAAACATCGGTTTAATCATCCCGACCATAGACACCGAACTGCAAAAGCTGGCAGACGAACGCGAACGCTTCGAAGCGGCAGGCATCCACATCGTCGTTTCCGACTCGGACTTCATCGCGCAATGCCGCGACAAACGGAAAACCGCCAGCTTGTTTGCCCGCTACGGCATACGCTCGCCCGAAATTTACGACCGCGAGAAGCTGGTTTTCCCTTGCTTCGCCAAACCCTACGACGGCAGCCGCGCCATCGGTGCCAAACGGATCGACACGCCTGCCTGCCTGACGCCTGAAATCGTGGACGACCCCAAGCTGATGTTCTGCGAGCTTATCGACATCGAAAACGAATTTTCCGAATTTACCGTCGATATGTATTACGACCATGAAGGTCGTCTGAAATGCGCCATCCCGCGAAAACGCTTGGAAGTGCGTTCCGGCGAAGTCAGCAAAGGCGTTACCCGCAAAAACAGCCTCTACCAAACGCTGCTGGAAAAAATGGCGGTATTGGAAGGCGCGCGCGGCTGCATCACGGCGCAATTCTTCTGCAACGAAGAAACCGGCGAATTCTACGGCGTGGAAATCAACCCCCGCTTCGGCGGCGGCTTCCCGCTGACGTATGCCGCGGGCGGCAATTACCCGGGCTGGCTGATGCACGAATACTTCCGCAACGAAGAAATCCCGTTTTCAGACGACTGGGAAAACAACCTCATCATGCTGCGCTACGATGCCAAGGTCTTGGTTCATGAAAACGATTAATCCTGAAACCGCCGTCATTGTCTTCGACTTGGACGATACGCTGTACTCGGAATACGAATACAAACTCTCCGGCATCCGTGCAATCGTCGATACCGTTGCCACCCTGTATCCCGATTGGGATTCAGACGACCTATGGCGCAGTATCGACCCCGACGGTAAAGACTGGCTGGACAAGTTGTGCCGCCACTGCGGTTTCAACGAATCGGAAAAACAGGTTCTTCTGTGGCAATACCGGCTGCACCGCCCGACGCTGACGCCGTATGCCCCGCATGATTTCCTGTCCGAGCTGACCGCGCCCTTCGCCGCACGCGCGCTGATTACCGACGGCAGAAGCCTGACCCAACGCTTGAAGCTGGAAGCCTTGGGGCTGTATTCCCTGTTTGACGACATCCTCGTCTCCGAAGCCTGCGCTTCGGAAAAGCCCGACGGCAAACGCTTCCGCTATTTACAAGACAAATATGCCGAAAAAGCAGACTGTTTCATCTACATCGGCGACAACCTTTCCAAAGACTTCATCGCGCCGAACGCTTTGGGCTGGATCACCATAGGACTGCATCCGTCCGAGCACAATATTCACCACCACTTACCCGAAAACTTTAACAAAGAACACCATCCCGATGCGTGGATCAGCTCCCTGCAAGATTTAGCGCAGCTGATTGCCCCTTCGGACTGTTCAACAAAATCACACATTAGCTGATAAAACAAAAAGGACTCTTACATGACAAAAATATTATTCATGGGACGTAAACGGCTTTCCGCCAACCTGCTCCGGCTCTTATCCTCACAAAACGGCATCGAAATCGTCGGCGTACTGACCGACAGCCACCTGCAAGGCTCACCGACGGCTGCCGCCGCCAAAGAATTGGGCTTGCCGCTCTACACTTTCGACACCGCCTTGGAAGCAATGAAAGAAGGTCGTCTGAAATACGACTTGGGCCTGTCCGTACTCTACTGGCGCAAACTGCGCGACGAATTCCTGACCGTCCCGCGCTTGGGTACGATCAACTTCCACCCTGCCCTGTTGCCCGAATACAAAGGCACGGGCGGCTACAACCTCGCCATCATGGACGAATTGTCCGAATGGGGCAGCACCGCCCACTACGTCGATGCCTCCATCGACACCGGCGAAATCATCGAAGTGGACCGCTTCCCCATTGATTCTTCTGTAGAAACCGCCCAATCGCTCGAACGCAAGACCATGCAGGCATTGGAGCCGTTCGCACAACGCATTATCGCCCGCGCCGTCGAAGCGCAAGCCAAATTGCCGACCACGCCCAACATCGGCGGCCGCTACGTCAGCCGCGACGAAATGGAAGCCATGAAGCAAATCCGCGACGGCGACGACGTCGAGAAAAAAATCCGCGCGTTCTGGTTCCCGCCTTACGACGGTGCATACGTCGAAATCAACGGTCAAAAATACACCTTAATCAACCGCCAACTGCTGGAAGAAGTCGCCCCCAAAGACTCCACCAGCCTTTTCGCAGGAAAAGCCAATGCTTAACACATCCCTCTCCCCGTGGCCGAGCTTCACTCAAGAAGAAGCCGATGCCGTTTCCAAAGTCCTGCTGTCCAACAAAGTCAACTATTGGACGGGTACCGAATGCCGTGAATTTGAAAAAGAATTCGCCGCCTTCGCCGGCACGCAATACGCCGTCGCCCTTTCCAACGGCACGCTGGCACTCGATGTCGCGCTTAAAGCAATGGGCATCGGCGCAGGCGACGACGTCATCGTTACCTCGCGCACCTTCCTCGCCTCCGCTTCCTGCATCGTTACCGCAGGTGCAAACCCCGTGTTTGCCGATGTGGATTTGAACAGCCAAAACATCAGCGCGGAAACCATCAAAGCCGCGCTGACGCCGAATACCAAAGCCATCATCGTCGTCCACCTCGCCGGTATGCCCGCCGAAATGGACGGCATCATGGACTTGGCAAAAGAACATGATTTGTGGGTTATCGAAGACTGCGCCCAAGCACACGGCGCGAAATACAAAGGCAAATCCGTCGGCTCCATCGGACACGTCGGCGCATGGTCGTTCTGCCAAGACAAAATCATGACCACCGGCGGCGAAGGCGGCATGGTCACCACCAACGACAAAGAGCTGTGGAGCAAAATGTGGTCGTACAAAGACCACGGCAAAAGCTATGACGCCGTTTACCACCGCGAACACGCCCCCGGCTTCCGCTGGCTGCACGAAAGTTTCGGCACCAACTGGCGCATGATGGAAATGCAGGCGGTCATCGGTCGCATCCAGCTCAAACGTATGCCCGAATGGACGGCACGCCGCCAAGCACACGCCGCCAAGCTGGCGGAAAGTTTGGGCAAGTTCGCCAGCATCCGCCTGATTGAAGTCGCCGACTACATCGAACACGCGCAATACAAGTTCTACGCCTTCGTCAAACCCGAACACCTCAAAGAAGGCTGGACGCGCGACCTCATCGTCAGCGAACTGAACGCGCGCAAAGTCCCCTGCTACCAAGGAAGCTGCTCCGAAGTCTATTTGGAAAAAGCCTTCGACAACACGCCATGGCGTCCGAAAGAGCGGCTGAAAAACGCCGTCCAACTGGGCGACACCAGCCTGATGTTCTTGGTACACCCGACGCTGACTGACGACGAAATCGCGTTCTGCAAAGAACACATCGAAGCTGTGTTGGCAGAAGCCACAGCATAAAGTACAAACCGCCGCGCCCGTCTCATCGGGACGGCGGCGGTTTACCGCTTCAGCCGAATATAGTGGATTAAATTTAAATCAGGACAAGGCGACGAAGCCGCAGACAGTACGGATAGTACGGCAAGGCGAGGCAACGCCGTACTGGTTTAAAGTTAATCCACTATAAAAAAGGGAACCGGCAAGCAGCCGACACACATACGGAAAACCAATGCTCCGTAGCAACAAACGTCTTTTCAGACGACCTTTGCATGACCGGGGTCGTCTGAAACCCACCCACAACATTATTCAGAACATACCAAAATGAATTTGGAAACCCTGTTATCCCTGCCCCGCAACGTCAAGAAAACCTTCTTCGTCATCCACGACGTTTTGATGATTTTTATCGCCTTTTGGTTTGCGCAAAGCCTCCGAGTCCAATACTCCGACGAATGGGCAAGCATGGCGAACTGGCTTGCCTTCGGCTCGACCGCCTTTTTGACCATCGCCCTGTTTGTCAGACTGGGGCTGTACCGCGCCGTTACCCGCTTCGTCCGCACCCGCGTCCTGACCGCCGCCGCATTCGGCAGCCTGATTTCGGCAGTCTTGTTCTGCCTGACCACCTTGGTTTTCGAACGCAAACTGCACCTTGCCCTGCCCGTCGTTTATTTCTTGCTGCTGGTCGTCTGCATCACCAGTTCGCGCATGATTCTGCGCGCCATCCTGACCGACCGCCACAAAAAACAAATGGCGCCCGTCATCATTTACGGCGCAGGACAATCCGGCCGCCAACTGCTGGAAGCCATCAAACAGGTCAACGAATATTCCGCCGTCGCCTTTGTGGACGACAACCCCAAAATCCGCCGCACCGTCATCTACGACCTGACCGTCTATGGTCCTGAAGACATCCAATCGCTCATCGACCGCTACGGTGTGGAAAAAATCCTGCTCGCCATCCCCAGCTCCACTCAGGAAGAACGCCGCCGCATCATCCAAAGCCTCGAAAAATACAAATGCGAAGTGCTGACCATCCCCGGCATGAAAGACTTGGTTGACGGTAAAATCAAAGTCAGCGCGCTGAAAAAAATCTCTGTCGTCGATTTGCTCGGCCGCGACCCCGTCGCCCCGCGCCCCGAACTCATGGGTGCGGACATTACCGGCAAAACCGTGATGGTGACAGGAGCGGGCGGGTCCATCGGCTCCGAACTCTGCCGCCAAATCCTGAAATGCCGCCCGTCTAAATTGCTGCTGTTCGAACTGTCCGAGTTCTCCCTGTACAGCATAGACAAAGAATTGCGCGAAACTCAGGCAGCCGCCGGCAGTCAAATCGAAGTCGTCCCCCTGCTCGGCTCCGTGCAAAACAAAGAACGCCTGATCAGCGTCATGACTGCATACGGCGTTGAAACCGTCTATCACGCCGCCGCCTACAAACACGTCCCCATGGTCGAGTTCAACACCGTCGAAGGCATCCGCAACAACGTCTTCGGCACGCTCTTGTGCGCCCAAGCCGCCGTCGAATCCGGCGTCAGTACCTTCGTGCTCATCTCCACTGACAAAGCCGTGCGCCCGACCAACACCATGGGCGCCAGCAAACGCATAGCGGAACTGTGCCTGCAAGCCCTTGCCGCCGAACCCGGCCAACAGACCCGCTTCTGCATGGTGCGTTTTGGCAATGTTTTAGGCTCCTCCGGCTCCGTCGTCCCCGTGTTTGAAAAACAAATCGCCGAAGGCGGCCCCATCACCCTGACCCATCAAGACATCACCCGCTACTTCATGACCATCCCCGAAGCCGCCCAACTCGTCATTCAAGCGGGCGCGATGGGCAAAGGCGGCAACGTATTCGTGTTGGATATGGGCGAATCTGTTAAAATCATTGACTTAGCCAAACAAATGATTACGCTTAGCGGCCTGAAATTGAAAGATGCCCAACATCCCGACGGCGATATCGAAATTAAAATTACAGGACTGCGTCCAGGCGAAAAACTTTACGAAGAGTTGCTCATCGGAGACGAAGTGCAAAAAACCACTCATCCCCGAATTATGACCGCCAGCGAAGTAATGCTGCCATGGGATAAATTAAATGACATAATTATGCGTATGGACTTAGCGTGCTCAAATTCAGACCAACAAACCCTGCGCGCCCTGCTGCTCGAAGCCCCCGCCGGCTTTAATCCCAAAGACGATATTTGCGATTTGGTTTGGCAGCAGACACATTAAATACCCGACCGATAAAGCAAAACATTCCACAAAAAGGTCGTCTGAAAATTTTCAGACGACCCCGATAAGACTGACAAGGATACCGACATGAAAAAACAGCTTGCCCTCATCAGCCTGTCCCTGATGGCACTGACCGCCTGCAACAGCAGCACCGTCATTCCCGGCTCCACCATCAACACACGCAACAAAACCATCGTTTACGAAAACGGCGAAACCGTAGCAGACACCAAATTCGACAAGCGCGTCGCCATCTATCCGATCACCTTCGGCCTCGTTGAAAAAATGCGCAAACCGCCAGTGTTGTCACAAAACAACGGTGTGCTTGAGCGCAGCAAAGCCGCCTACCGCTACCACATCGGCAAAGGCGACGTATTGAACATCATGGTCTGGGCGCACACCGACCTCAATTCGCCCGTACAACAAAGCAACCCGCAAACTAACCAAGTCAGCCGCGGCGCATGGGTGGACGAAGGTGGCTACATCACCTATCCGCTGGTCGGCAAAATCCAAGCGCAAGGCAAAACCATAGACGAGCTGCAAAACATCCTGACAGGTCGTCTGAAACGCTATCTTAAAAATCCCCAAGTCGCCATCAACGTAACCGAATTCCGCTCGCAACGCGTATCCGTTTCCGGCGCCGTCGGACAAGCAGGACAACTGCCGATTACCAACGTCCCCATGACCATCCTCGATGCCGTCAACCAAGCGGGTGGCGTGGCGCAAAATGCCGACACCCACAACATCAAATGGACGCACAACGGCGTTGACCGCACCATCTCCCTGCAAAACATCATGCAGTACGGCGATATGTCGCAAAACCACCTCTTAAGCAACGGCGACATCGTTTACGTTCCGAACAACAGCAACAGCAAAGTGTACGTTATGGGCGAAGTCGGCCGCCAAGCCACCCTGCCTATCGGCAACCACGGCCTGAACCTCACTCAAGCCTTGGGTGAAACCGGCGGCATGAACCAAGCCTTGGCAGACGCAACCGGCGTATTCGTTATCCGCCGTGCGCCCGAAGATGCGGCCAAACCTATCCACATTTACCAACTTAACCTGAAAGACGCGACCGCTTACGCCTTGGGCAGCGACTTCGACCTGCGTCCGAACGACGTTGTTTATGTGACTGCCGCCCCGGTTACCCGTTGGAACCGCGTAGTGTCGCAATTGACCAGCTTCTTCAGCAACGTCAACGCTATCGACAACACGTTCAAATAACCTGACGGCGCCTGACAGCACCTGCTGTCAGGCAAAACGGCGGGTTGGTTATTTATCGTCTGACGACATATAAACAAAACCTTTTCAGACCGACCAAATATCCGACCGCAAACCGTTTTATCATGATTTGACCCTATACAAGAAAAAATACCGCTTCTCTTATGTTTCAAAATATTTTAGTAGTATGCATGGGAAATATCTGCCGCTCCCCGATAGCGGAGCGCATCTTGCAGAAAAAGCTGCCCGGACACCGTGTCAGTTCGGCCGGCATCAACGCATTGGCGGGAAAAGATGCCGACTTCCAAGCCATTAAAACCGCCCTTAAACACGGCGTAGTCGTTGCCGGACACACCGCCCGCCAACTGACCCCTGAAATGTGCAACGCAGCAGACCTGATTTTGGTGATGGAGCCGGCCCATATCGATATGGTTGCCGACATCCTGCCTTCCGCGCGCGGGAAAACCATCCTGCTCGCCCAATGGCTGCCCAAGAAAAACATACCCGACCCGTTCAAACAAAGCAGCGAAATGTTTGAAGCCGTATTCCAACAAATACAAAGCGCAGCCGAGATTTGGGCTGAAAAATTGAACGGACCAACCCCGGCATAACACTCACTTACGCCGGATTCAATCAATTAAATCCAAACAGAAAGCCTACTGATGTATAAACAATATCCGTCATCAGCATCCTCCAACAACGACGAAATCGATTTCGGCCAACAACTGCACAATCTGTGGCTGCACAAATCCAAAATCGCCACCGCATTGATTGCGGGCGGCTTGCTCGGTGCTGTTTTCAGCTTTGCGTCCACGCCTGTCTACCGCGCCGACGCCATGTTAGAAATCGAAACCAAACAAAACCAGATTCTGACCGAAATCAACAACATGCTTTCCAACGAGCCGGCACCTTCCGAAGCCGAAATCGAATTGGTCCAATCACGCATGGTTATAGGCAAAACCGTTGACGAGCTTCAGCTTGACCAAGAAGTCAAAGCCACCTATTTCCCGGTTTTCGGCAACATGATTCACAACCTCAGCGGCAACGACGATCCGATTTTGAAAATCGGTACATTTACCGTTTCCGAAGAATGGATCAACAAACCCTTCAAACTGACCGTCAAAGACAGCAAAAACTATATTCTGACGCTCCCGAACGGTACAGCCAAAGAAGGCCGCGTCGGCACTCCGCTGAAAATCAATAACGAAACCGTTCTGAAAGTCGACCAAATCCTTGCCGAAACAGAGCAGGATTTCGAGTTGACCAAGTTTTCCAAGCTCAGCGCCATCGAAAACATCAAAAACCAACTCTCAGTCATCAGCAAAGGCAAAACCAGCCCCATCATCAACCTTGCCTACACCGATGTTGATCCGAAAAAAACCAGCGCCGTCCTCAACAGCATCGCCGACAACTACGTCGCGCAAAACCGCGAACGCGACATTCAAGTCGCCTCCAGCGGCTTGGCGTTCATCAGCGAAGAATTGCCTCGTCTGAAAGAAACCCTGCAAGAAGCAGAAAACAAACTCAATGCTTACCGCGAACGCGCAGGTTCGCTCGACATTCCGCTTGAGTCCAAAGGCGCGCTTGAAAGCCTGACCAGCATCGAAACCCAAATCACCCTGCTCAAAACCGAAGAAGCAGGCTTAGCGGAACTGTATACTCCGGAACACCCTTCCTATAAAGCCGTTTTGGACAAACTGGCGGTACTCGAACGCGCCAAGAGCAAAATCAACCAGCAAATCGCCGGCCTGCCCAACACCCAACAGGAAGTCATCCGCCTGACCCGCGACGTAGAAACCAACCAAGCGACCTACGTCCAACTCTTGGCGAAACAACAAGAACTCAACATCATGAAAGCCAGCGCGCAAGGCAATGTCCGCGTCGTTGACCATGCCTACACGCCGGAACAACCGATCGCTCCGCGCAAAGCCGTCATTACCGCATTAAGCGCACTTGCCGCAGGCGCACTCGCCTCCATGTGGGTCATGCTGCAAGGCCGTATGCGCCGAGGCATCACGTCGTCTGAAGAGATTGAAAACCTCAATCTCGAAGTTGCCGCCCTCGTACCCTACTCCAAAACCCAGCAAAAACGCGACCTGTTGAAACGCAAATTCAAATCCCTAACCGGCCGCTCCAATTATCTGCTGGCAAACGAGGACGCCTCCGATGTCGCCGTCGAAGCCATCCGCGCCCTGCGTACCAACATCTACTTCTCCATGCTGGATGCGCGCAACAATGTCCTCATGATTACCGGTGCGGCTCCGGAAGCGGGCAAATCCTTTATTTCAGCCAACCTCGCTACCGTAATGGCACAATCAGGCAAACGCGTATTGCTGATCGATACCGATATGCGTAAAGGCTATTTGGACCAACTGTTCAAACTGACGCCCGAATACGGCTTGGCAGACATCCTTTCCGGCCATGTCTCCCCTGCTAAAGCCGTCTGTGAAACGCAGATTGAAAACCTGCACCTCATCAGCAACGGCGGTTATCCTAAAAATCCGTCCGAGCTGCTGATGGACAGCCGCTTCACAGAATTGCTGGCAAACGCCCAAAAACGTTACGACTACGTGATTATCGACACCCCGCCTGTCCTCGCAGTGACCGACGCAACCATCGTCGGACAACTGGCAGGTACGGTTCTGCTGGTCAGCCGCTACGGCAACACCACCACCAGAGAGCTTGAAATCAGTGCCGACCGTCTGCGTCAGAACAAGATCAATATCAAAGGCGTCATCCTGAACGGCATGAAGCGCGAAGCCAACAGTATGTATGACTACTACGCCTACCATTCTCCTCAGGATGGCAAGAAACCGGTTAAAAAAGAAGCGCCGGAAAACAAAGCTTAAAGCTGAAAACCAGCTATTTTCTACCCCCAAAGGTCGTCTGAAACGGAAAAATCAAGTTTCAGACGACCTTTTATCATGCCTTTCAACAGATGCGATAAAAATCATCTTATTTGAGTTTAAGCAAGATAACGGCGTACCGATTTAAAGTTCGCCACCCTCACTGTACAATACCCCATCCCTTCAATCTTCAGATTGTTGTAAACAAAAGACAGCCTCCTGTTTCCTTTACAATCCATTGAAACTGACACAACCTACCAATCCACGCCAAACCGACCGCACCCTCTGCCCATCGCCGCCTGCACCCGGTTGCCGCCCGAACCGATAAGAATTTATCTTATTGTTTATATTTAAAATTTTCAACACATCCAAACCACCATGCCTTTATTGGGCTTCCATACCGCACAATATTAAGAGAAAATATAACTAACTGTATTTATTCCATTTACCGCCATTGCAAATAACTACCGATATTCTCGTCATATCATTAACAATAAATTACAGAAAACAGTATAATAACCAACCTAGTCCCTTTTCCCATTTCATCTTATGACTGCAGTACCCGACTCTTCCCGTACGCTCTCTGTCAAGCCGGCAAACAGAATGACCGCCGACACAGTCAGCCCTGCACTGCTGCCCCAACAAGCAGCAGGCAATCGGTACGCCGGTACTGCCTATCAAGTCAACAAAATCACCTACGCCTCCGGTCTGACACGCCTGGCAACAGCGCCTAAGCCGCAACCCAAACCTGTCGAGCTGACGCCGGAAGAAGAATTCTCGCTATTGCAAAACAGCGAGCAGCAAGGCATCCCGACCGAACACCACTTATCTGCCTATACCCGCCTGGCCGAAGCAGGAATGCCGGAAGCGCAGCACGTCCTGATGCGCTTTTACCAAGAGCGCAACGAATCCCAAATGTACCACTGGGCGCAGCTTGCCTCAGCGCAAAACTCCGCCGAAGCCCAATACTGCCTTGCCTACCGCCACAGCCTGAAGCCTGATTTTGAAAGCGCAATCAAGTTGTACCGACAAGCGGCGGAACAAGGATTTGCCCCTGCACATTGGCAACTGGGAAAAATGTACTACCGCGGTATCGGCATGAAAGCCGACCCAGTCCAAGCCGAAATCCATTTACGGCAGGCAGCGGAAGCTGGGTTTATCGCTGCACAAGTTATGTTGGGCGACTTGCTTGCCGCGCAAAATCAGGCGGAATCCATGACCTGGTATCGGAAAGCCGCCGCAAAAGGCAGCGGGGACGCCGCCGCCGCTTTGGCGCAACACAGCCTGACAGGCAAACTGACCGGACGCGATCCGCTCCAAGCCATGCGCCACACCCGTTTCGCCGCAGACCGACGCCATCCGGAGGCCTTGCGCATTATGGGCGACCTCTACCGCTACGGACTCGGCGTCAAAGCCGACCCGCACGCAGCGCACGACTATTACCACCGTGCTGCAACACTCGGCTGCGCCACCGCCATCCAAAAGCTGCTCAGTGATGCCGCGCTGCACAATCCCCAACAGTACGAACAAATCCGGGAAGCCGCCCTGTTTTTCCAAAAAACGGAACAAACCTTCCGCAATGCCGAAGCATGCCATTACGGCATAGGGACGGCGGTGGATTACGACCGCGCCAGAAAACTTTATCTGGAAGCCGCCGAATTCCATCACAAAAATGCCGCCGCCGCATTGGGCAAATTGTATTATTACGGACAAGGCGTCGAAGCCGATTTCCAATCTGCCGCCCACTGGTTTGAAATCGCGGCGGAACAAGGCCACACCGAAGCGCAATACTATCTGGCACGACTTTATTACCACGGGCAAGGCGTCTCCAGCCATATTCCCACTGCCTGCCGCTGGTTGCAGGCAGCCATCAGCGGCTGTTATGAAAATCCCGATGCCTTGCGCCCCTTGTTGGCAAAATGGCAAAAAGAAGCAAGCCGTTAAACCTGACAGCATCCCGCTATAAAATCCAAACTTATATAGTGAATTAAATTTAAATCAGGACAAGGCGAGGCAACGCCGTACTGGTTTAAAGTTAATAC
>NZ_AJMT01000201.1:0-74832 GCF_000260655.1 Neisseria sicca VK64 | reverse complement strand
TACGTTCCGATATGTTACTCACCCGTTCGCCACTCGCCACCCAAGAAGCAAGCTTCTCTGTGCTGCCGTCCGACTTGCATGTGTAAAGCATGCCGCCAGCGTTCAATCTGAGCCAGGATCAAACTCTTATGTTCAATCTCTAACTTTTTAACTTCTGGTCTGCTTCAAAGAAACTAACAGGACAATGTCTAAAACATCATCTTGTCTGTCTTTCAAACAGTGTGAGGCTGTCGCACTCACACTTATCGGTAATCTGTTTTGTTAAAGAGCGAAAACGAATTATAAAGCATTTCATCTCATTGTCAATCAAAACTTTTCTTAAAACCTCGAAAAATCAGACCAACTGTGATATACTTACCTGTTCGTTCAATCACCGCCGAAGCAGCGAAGAACCGAACTATACCCCCCTCCTCAAAAACCGTCAACTCCTAAACCGCAAAAAATTCCACAAAACATAACAACAACCTGAAATACAAAGACTTTTATTTCAAAATATTCTCAAACCAAACTCAATCAACAGTAAAGGTCGTCTGAAATCCCTTTCAGACGACCTTTATCACTATTTACCACGCATCAATTCAAAAAACTCATCATTGTTTTTGGAATCTTTGAGTTTACCCACCAAAAATTCGGTCGCTTCGATTTCGTCCATCGGATGCAGGAATTTGCGCAAGAGCCACATGCGCTGCAACTGGTCGTTCGGCACCAACAATTCTTCGCGGCGTGTGCCGGATTTGTTGATGTTGATGGCGGGAAACAGGCGTTTTTCCGCCATGCGGCGGTCGAGGTGCAGCTCCATATTGCCTGTGCCTTTAAATTCTTCATAAATCACATCATCCATGCGGCTGCCGGTTTCTACCAAAGCGGTCGCAATAATGGTGAGCGAGCCGCCTTCTTCTACATTGCGCGCTGCGCCGAAGAAGCGTTTGGGGCGGTGGAGGGCATTGGCATCTACGCCGCCGGTCAGGATTTTGCCGGAAGTGGGTACAACGGTATTGTAAGCGCGGGCGAGGCGGGTAATCGAGTCAAGCAGGATGACTACGTCTTTTTTGTGTTCCACCATGCGCTTGGCTTTTTCAATCACCATTTCCGCCACTTGGACGTGGCGTTGCGCCGGTTCGTCAAAGGTGGAGGAGACGACTTCGCCGCGCACAGAACGGCTCATTTCGGTAACTTCTTCAGGGCGTTCGTCAATTAAGAGAACGATGAGTTCGACGTCAGGATAATTGGCGGTAATCGCGTGGGCGATGTTTTGCAGCATCACGGTCTTACCGGTTTTCGGCGGCGCAACCAAAAGGGCGCGTTGTCCGCGACCGATGGGGGACACTAAATCAATGGCGCGGCCGGTAAGGTTTTCTTCGGCTTTGATGTCGCGCTCGAGTTTGAACTGTTTGGTAGGGAAAAGCGGGGTAAGATTTTCGAAGAGGATTTTGTGTTTGCAGACTTCGGGATGATCGCCGTTGATGCTGTCGAGACGGACAAGGGCGAAATAGCGTTCGTTGTCTTTAGGTACGCGCACGCTGCCTTCGATGGTGTCGCCCGTATGCAGGTTGAAGCGACGGATTTGTGTGGGGGAGACGTAGATGTCGTCGGGGCCCGCGAGGTAGGAAGTGTCTGCGCTGCGTAAAAAGCCGAAGCCGTCGGGTAGGATTTCGAGCGTGCCTGAGCAGGTAAAACTTTCGCCCTGCTTCATCATTTGTCGGACAATGGCGAATACGAGGTCTTGTTTGCGGAAACGGTTGGCGTTTTCAATGCCGTGTTCTTCTGCCATTTCCAAGAGTTTGGAAATGTGTAGGGTTTGTAGTTCTGAAACGTGCATGATTTTTGACAGTTGTATTGGAAAAGAATGGGATTCGGAAGACAGAGGTCGTCTGAAAAGAATAGTGTACGGAATGTACGGTGATTTTTGAGAAACCTGAATTGTAGGCAGTCGGAGGGCGGGTGTCAAATTTAGGTGGGACAAGGTTTGTATGGCATAGGTTTTGTTGCATGACTGGTAACATTGAATTGAAAAAGTCGTCTGAAAAATACGTTTCAGACGACCTGTTATAAAGCAATAATAATCCTTCTGCTATTTAGCGTTTATTCAGATAACCCTCGGGGAAGATGCTGTGATATGAGGTGTATAGACCGATTGCCATCATAGAATAAGGAACTGTGAAGACAGAACCAGACAAAATTGTAAGAAAAATGAAAACTTCCCATATTTGCTGTTCCCCTCCTGCGCCTAACAGTTGTCCTCCTACACCCAATACAAAAATAATTGGTATAGCAAATAATGTCATTGCCAACCCAAATGCCATAATAACGCCAAACCAAATCAAGCTATATACCAGAAACGCAGGGATATTGCGAAAACAGGCATTTAAGCTAACCTTAATGGCGGCAACTGGTCTGACATCCTCCAACATGACCAAAGCAGGAGTCAACCAAAACATCATAGAACCAATGCTAATGACCATCAGCATTATAATGAACACAAGTGACTCCCCCATCGGCAACATCTCTAGAGCAGAAAGATTTCCTTTCGTAAGCAACATGATAGGAATAACAGCAACCAACGCAAGAAGCAGTATCGCAACTATACTCATCAGCATAAGAACTAGGAACGAACCGATCTTTTTAGTTGAAAAACCTGCAAACAAACTACCAAAGTTAAAATTCGCACCTTTTGCGGTTTGATGTGCCAGCAGCACAATACCACCTAGGAAACAATAGCTTCCCCAATATACAAACAGATTGATGATCACTTCGCGTATGACTATACCTAAGGACAATTGATTGAAGGTCATAGGCTGGCTGCCTTCTGCTGCATAGCTGGACAACAAACCCAAAGCAATCGGGATAAGGAAGAACAAAACCATTGCCCCTATCCATTTTAATTTGTATTTATTAAAAATACGCCATGATTCAGCAAACCAATTTACCCCTTCACTTGCACGCAAACGTTTGGGTTGATTAACGGGGCTATTAGGTACAGCAATATGTTGCGTAGGTTGCGAAGTTTCCATAAAAATAATTTCCAAGTTTATGAATGAGAAAAATTATCATTATATCATAAAACATAGGTTTATTTATTGAGCCTTTTTGACAATAGGTCGTCTGAAATCTTTTCAGACGACCCCATTTATAACCACACACCCCTTTCTTCTTTGGAAGTTTGATAAATGACTACACCCACACCCAAAGACCCTCTCGGTTCTGCATGGATGATTGTTGCCGCACTCGGTTTTACCGTCATGAACGTGTGCATCAAAGCAGCAGCGGCAAAATTCAGCTTCAACAGTGGCGAACTGGTATTTTGGCGCATGAGTTTTGCCGCCGTCGCATTAGGCATAATGGCAAAAGCACGCGGCGACACCTTTGCCACACCGCATTGGAAAACCCACCTCAACCGCAGCGTTGTCGGTACAGCCGCCATGTTTTGCCTGTTTTATGCCGTCATGCACCTGCCGCTGGCAACGGGGGTAACCTTAAGCTATACCTCCTCGATTTTTCTGGCGGTATTTTCATTTTTTATCCTGAAAGAGCGGATCGCGTTTTATACGCAGGCGATTTTGTTATTTGGCTTTTTCGGTGTCGTCCTGCTGCTGAACCCTTCGTTCAAAGGCGGACAGGAAATCGCCGCATTGGCAGGCTTGGCGGGCGGAGCCATGTCAGGTTGGGCGTATTTGCAGGTGCGCGAACTGTCGTTGCTCGGCGAGCCGGGTTGGCGGGTAGTGTTTTATTTTTCGATAACCGGTGTCGTCATGGCATCGGTTTGGGCAACTTTGACCGGCTGGCACAACATTCCTCTATCCGCCCTGCCCTATCTTTTCTGCATCGGACTTGCCGCCATGCTTGCCCAGCTTTCCATGACCCGCGCCTATAAAGTCGGCAACAAATTCACCGTCGCCTCTCTTTCTTATCTGACCGTCGTCTTTTCCGCCCTATCGGGCATGATATTTTTGGGCGATACCGTCACTTGGCAGGAAACCTTTGGTATGATTATTATTGTCACAAGCGGCATATTAAGCAGCATCCGGCCGGTTTCGATTAAAAAGTGGCTTACCAAAACAAGCTGACCATCAACCTCATCATTAACATCATATAAAAAGGAGAGTACGATGATTTCCATCCGCGAGCAGTCTTACGGTTTGAATGTGGCGCTGTACAACGAATTTACCCTCGACGATTTCCGCCAGCTTGAAGCTGCCTTATTGGAAAGCAAACAAAAAATCCACTTACCCGACGTCCTTTTGGATTTGTCCATGCTGAAAGATTTCACAATCGATATGGCGATGGAACAAATCAAATTCCTTAACCAACATGAAAACGACTTCGGCCGCGTCGCCGTCATTACAGACGACATTTGGATCAAACTCGGCGCCCGCCTCTCCAGCCTGTTGACCAACCAACATCCGAAATATTTTGACGACGCCACTAAGGCACAAGAATGGCTGTTGGCAAGCAATTTCAGGCAATAAAAATGAAGGGCTGAAACAGACGAAATAGCATCCTGCCCTTTTCACCTTCTGAATTTCTCTCGGAAGGGGTCGTCTGAAACATGCAAAATACACACAAAATAGCCCCGTTTTAGTGTTATCAATGACGTTTTTTCATTTAAATATGCTAAAACTCGATAATTTGTGTAAAATACACTCCGCATAAGGATAGGACTCCCATGCTGCTGATTCCCGCAATCGATTTAAAAGAAGGCCGCTGCGTGCGCCTGAAACAAGGTTTGATGGAGCAGGCGACGGTGTTCTCCGATTCGCCCGCCGAAACTGCGCTGCATTGGTTCAAACAAGGCGCGCGCCGTTTGCATTTGGTGGACTTGAACGGTGCATTTGCCGGCGTTCCGCAAAATTTCCCCGCCATCAAGGACATCCTCGCTGCCGTTGCCAAAAACATTCCCGTACAGCTGGGCGGCGGGATACGCGACTTGGAAACCATTGAAAAATATTTGGATTTGGGATTGAACGACGTCATTATCGGTACGGCGGCGGTAAAAAATCCCGACTTCGTGCGCGAGGCGTGCAAAACGTTTCCGGGGCAGATTATCGTCGGGTTGGATGCCAAAGACGGCATGGTGGCGATAGACGGCTGGGCGACCGTAACCGAGCATCATGTGATTGATTTGGCGAAACGTTTTGAAGACGACGGCGTCAACAGCATTATTTACACCGACATCGGCCGCGACGGCATGATGAGCGGCGTGAACATCGACGCAACCGTCAAACTGGCGCAAGCCGTCGCCATTCCGGTTATCGCGTCGGGCGGTTTGACCAATTTGGACGACATCCGCGCTTTGTGTGCCGTTGAAAAACACGGCGTGGCGGGCGCGATTACCGGGCGTGCGATTTACGAGGGCAGTATTGATTTTGCCCAAGCGCAACAGTTGGCGGATTCGCTGGCATAATTTGTATTGGCGGAACCCGCCGCACTCGTTTTGGTGAAATTCGTTACACTCGTTTTAGCGAAACTCGCTGCGCTCGTTTTCAGACGACCTTATTTAAAAACGACCATCCAGGTCGTCTGAAATGACCAAACGTTTTCTTACTCACTTGTTCCGCTGTTTTCAAACAATATAGCGGGGCGAAGATACAAAATAATCGGTTGAACCTGTTTGCTTTCATTGTTGTCCTGTCTTCACAGGCAGGACAAAAGACGGGCTCGTCCATTTTTCTTCACAATAAAAGGCGGCAGACCGCCGAATATTGTTTGGGACTCACCATCCCACACTCACTAGTTTTATTTACTTTTCAAGGGGTATTTCATGTTTGAAGCATTTATTTTGGGCTTTTGGATTATCTGGTCGTCCGGCCGCAACGTGCGCGCCGTCAGCGAAGGTTTGGGATTTACCATCATCGCCATCCTCGTCCGCCAGCTTTCCGCGTTCGATATGCCGATGATCGACACCTATTGGATGGTGTTTAACGGCGCGTTGTGGGCATTTGCCAGCACAGTGTTTTATATCGTCGGACGCTTCAGCGGCAGCTTTATGACTTCCTGCGTATTCGCCGCCATTGCAGGCGTCGGCTATTTCCAACTGCTCCAACACCTGCCCAAATGGGTGCACAACTGGCTGGCGTAACACCTGCCTTGCCGGTATCAATGATTTGAAAGGTCGTCTGAAACGGATTGTCCGTTTGGGTGGAATCCGCTGTATGGATTTTAGCGAAACCCGCTACGCTCGTTTTCAGACGACCTCATTCCTAGGTTTGGAAAGGCATTCAAAATGGCACTGGCAAAACGCATCATCCCCTGTCTCGACGTCAAAGACGGCCGCGTCGTCAAAGGCGTAAACTTTCTCGGTTTGCGCGATGCAGGCAACCCCATCGATGTTGCCAAACGCTACAACGACGAAGGTGCGGACGAACTGACCTTCCTCGACATCACTGCCTCCTCCGACAACCGCGACACCATTTTGCACGTCATCGAAGACGTTGCCTCACAAGTTTTCATTCCGCTGACCGTCGGCGGCGGTGTACGCACCGTAGCCGACATCCGCCGCCTGCTCAATGCCGGTGCGGACAAAGCCAGCATCAACACCGCTGCCGTCACCAACCCCGATTTAGTCAACGAAGCCGCCGGATTTTTCGGCTCGCAAGCCATCGTCGTCGCCGTCGATGCCAAAGCCGTCAATCCCGAAAACACCCGCTGGGAAATCTTCACCCACGGCGGGCGCACGCCGACGGGCTTGGACGCAGTCGAATGGGCGGTTGAAATGCAGCGGCGCGGCGCGGGCGAAATCCTGCTCACCAGCATGGACAGGGACGGCACGAAACAAGGCTTCAACCTGCCGCTGACCCGTGCCGTCAGCGAAGCGGTCGATATTCCCGTCATTGCCTCAGGAGGCGTCGGCAATGTTCAGCATCTGATTGATGGCATCAAAGAAGGCAAAGCGGATGCCGTGCTTGCCGCCAGCATTTTCCACTTCGGCGAAGTCAGTATCCGCGATGCGAAGCTCGCCATGCGTGAAGCCGGAATCGAAGTGCGGCTGTGAGTTGAACTTGATTGACTCAAGGTCGTCTGAAAACGAGCGCAGCGAGTTTCGCCAAAACGAGCGCAGCGAGTTTCGCTAAAATGAGTGAAACGAGTTTCGTCAAAATAAATAAGGATGCCGAATATGGATAACAGCCTGCTTGAAGCCGTCAAATTCGACGAAAAAGGCTTGGTCTGCGCCATTGCCCAAGACCGGCAGACCCGCCGCGTATTGATGGTCGCATGGATGAACGCCGAAGCCCTGCAAAAAACCGTAGAAACCGGTTTCGCCCACTATTACAGCCGCTCGCGCCAAAAACAATGGATGAAGGGCGAAGAATCGGGGCACACGCAAAAAGTGTACGAATTACGCCTCGACTGCGACGGCGACGCCATTGTAATGTTGATAGACCAAAACGGCGGCATCGCCTGCCATACGGGACGCGAAAGCTGTTTCTACAAAGTTTGGAAAGACGGCGCATGGCAGACGGTTGATGCCGTGTTGAAAGACGAAAAAGCCATTTATGGGCATACGCATCCTTAGAGGTCGTCTGAAAATGAGCGCAGCAAGTTTCGCCAAAACGAGCGCAGCGAGTTTCACCAAAAATCGGGCGGATGATTGTCTGTTGTCAGAAACAGCGTTACGCGAAGCCAAGCAAGCCGATGCTTTATCCGAATAATCCTTATCCTTCAAAGCAAAGCCGAAAATCCCATGTCCGACACCATCCTCACCCAAATCCAAAACACCATCGACTCCCGCAAAGGCGGCGATTCCGAAGCTTCCTACGTTGCCCAGCTTCTGCACAAAGGTGAAGACAAAATCCTCAAAAAAGTCATCGAAGAAGCGGGTGAAGTCCTGATGGCGTCGAAAGACGGCGGCGGTGAACACCTCGTTTACGAAGTTGCCGACTTATGGTTTCACACCATGGTTCTCTTGGCGCACCACGGTTTGCGCGCCGAAGATGTCGTCAACGAGCTTGCGCGCCGTCAAGGTTTATCAGGCTTGGCGGAAAAAGCCTCTCGCAAAGAGTCTTGAATTTATATTACAATCCGACCTTATTCGTTTTTCTGCCGTCTGTTTGACGAAACGCGCTGCACACGTTTTAGCGAAACTCGCTGCGCTCGTTTTCAGACGACCTCGGAGCCATTATGGACAACTGTATTTTCTGTAAAATCGCCGCCAAAGACATTCCGGCGCAAACCGTGTACGAAGACGACGAGATGTTGTGCTTCAAAGACATCCGCCCTGCCGCGCCGGTTCATCTGCTACTGATTCCGAAAGTCCATTTCGACTCGCTGGCACACGCCGCGCCCGAACATCAAACCCTCTTGGGCAAAATGATGTTGAAAGTCCCTCAAATCGCCAAAGCGGCAGGTTTGACCGACGGTTTCAAAACCCTGATCAATACAGGCAAAGGAGGCGGGCAGGAAGTGTTCCACCTGCATATCCACATCATGGGTACGCCTGCGTAAACCAATATTTCAAATATCCATTCTCAACTATATCAAGGATTTACTATGTTCTCTCTGTGGCACTGGATTATCGTATTAATCATCGTCGTTTTGGTTTTCGGCACCAAAAAACTGCGTAACGTCGGCAAAGACCTCGGCGGTGCCGTGCATGACTTCAAACAAGGTCTGAACGAAGGTACCGACGGTAAAAAAGACGAAGTCATCGAACACAAAAAAGACGAAGACAAAGCATAATCTATGTTTGATTTCGGTTTGGGCGAGCTGCTGTTAGTCGGCATCGTCGCCCTGATTGTACTTGGTCCCGAGCGTCTGCCCGAAGCCGCCCGTACTGCCGGACGGCTCATCGGCAAGCTGCAACGCCTCGTCAGCAGCGTCAAGCAGGAATTCAACACCCAAGTCGAATTGGAAGAGCTGCGTAAAGCCAAACAGGAATTTGAAGCCGCCGCCGCACAAGTGCGCGACAGCATCAAGGAAGTCGGTACGGATATGCAGGACAACCTGCGCGACATTTCCGACGGACTCAAACCTTGGGAACGCCTGCCGGCGCAACGCACGCCTGCCGATTTCGGTTTGGATGAACACGGCAACCCGCTTCCTTCGTTAAGCACGGAAGTTTCAGACGACTCGGCTGTTTCTACGTCGTCTGAAAACGCTCTGCCGCAAGCAGACACTACGACGGATGCCGTCGAAACCGACACGCCCGCGGAATCCGAGCAAGACCGCGCATGGCGCGAATACCTGACCGGCAGCGCCGCTCCGGCGTCCAATGCCGTAGAAGTCAGCTATATCGACACTTCCGCAGACGCGCCCGTGCTGCATATCACTTCCCTCAAAAAACAAGCGATGAACCGCAAGCGCGACCTGCGCCCGAAATTTCATGCCAAACCCAAACTTCGCGTCCGTAAAAAGTGAGTAAACCGGTGTCCGAACCTCAAAACGAACAACCCGTCCAACCTCTTATCGAACACCTTATCGAGCTGCGCCGCCGCCTGATGTGGATCGTCATCGGCATCGTCGTCTGCTTTTTCAGCATGATGCCGTTTGCCCAGCAGCTTTATACCTTCGTTGCCGACCCCCTGATGGCGAACTTGCCCAAAGACACCAGCATGATTGCCACCGACGTCATCGCGCCGTTTTTTGTACCGGTGAAAGTGACGCTGATGGCGGCATTCCTCGTTTCCCTGCCGCACACGCTCTACCAAATTTGGGCATTCGTCGCGCCCGCCCTCTACCAAAACGAAAAACGACTGATTACCCCGCTCGTCCTCTCCAGCGTCAGCCTGTTTTTTGTCGGCATGGCGTTTGCCTATTATCTCGTTTTCCCCGTTATCTTTAAATTCCTCGCAGGCATCACCCCCGTCGGCGTCAACATGGCGACCGACATCGACAAATACCTGTCCTTTATTTTGGGCATGTTCGTCGCATTCGGCACGACTTTCGAAGTCCCCGTCGTCGTCGTCCTGCTCGCCAAAATCGGCGTTGTGACCACCGAACAACTCAAAAACGCACGACCCTACGTCATTGTCGGCGCATTCGTCGTTGCCGCCATCATTACCCCGCCGGACGTGATTTCCCAAACCCTGCTTGCCGTCCCGCTTATCTTGCTTTACGAAGCAGGTATTTGGTGCAGCCGCTTTATCAAACCCAAATCGGACGAAACCGACGAACACCCGCCCCTTCCGCCCGCAGAAACTTAAATCAGCCTGCGGATATAGCTTGCAAAGGAAAAAAGGTCGTCTGAAACGGAACATCCCGTTTCAGACGACCTTTTTCATACGCCAGCGTTTGCGTTTTACCGACCTTATACCGAAATCCCCACCAATTTCCTGCATTGCCCCTTTCAGACGACCCCTCTATAATCCCCGTTTCCATCCTAAAAACAGGAAACACCTCATGAACATCACAGAAATCGTCCGCCAACGATACAGCACCAAATCTTTCGCCCCGTCCAAAAAAATCGCTGCCGAAGACTTCGCCTATATCGAAGCCGCCCTGCGCAACAGCCCCTCCAGCGTCAATATGCAGCCGTGGCACTTTATCATCGCCGATGACGAAGCTGGCAAAGCGCGCATTGCCAAATCCACCGAAAAACTCCCTTACAACACCCCGAAAATTACTCATGCCTCCCACGTCGTCGTTTTCGCCGCCCGCGTTTGTGCCGACGATGATTATGTCGCCGCCGTATTGGCGCAAGAGGACAAAGACGGACGTTTCGCCACGGAAGAAGCCAAGCAGGCAGGCGATTCCACCCGCCGCCTGTTCTTGGGCATCCACCGCAACCAATTCCAAGATGAAGAGCAATGGCTTGCCAAACAAGTCTATCTCAACATGGGCTTCACCCTATTCGCCGCTGCCGCAGCAGGCATCGACGCCGTGCCGATGGAAGGCGTCGATTTGCAGGTTTTGAATGAGGAATTCGGTTTGACTGAAAAAGGCTACAAAGCCGTCGCCGTCGTCTCCTTCGGCTACCGTGCCGCAGACGATTTCAACGCCGCGCTGCCCAAATCGCGTTTTGAAAACGAAGTCATCTTCACCAAAATCTGAACCCGATAGAAACGAAAACAAGGTCGTCTGAAACCCGACAATGCAGGATTTCAGACGACCTTATTTGTATCAGCCAATCGCGGCAACAATAAGATTAAATCGCCGCTTCCGCGCGTTCGCCCGTCCGTATCCGAATCACTTCTTCGACCGGCAACACAAAAATCTTACCGTCGCCAATTTTGCCCGACCGGGCAGTCTCTACAATGATATCGATGGCGCGTTCCACATCTTCATCTGCCAACACCAGCTCGACCTTGACTTTGGGCAGAAAATCAACCGCATACTCCGCGCCGCGGTAAATTTCGGTATGCCCTTTCTGACGGCCGAAACCTTTAACCTCGCTGACCGTCATGCCGCTGATCCCGATTTCTGTCAGAGCTTCACGGACATCGTCCAATTTAAACGGCTTAATCACAGCTTCGATTTTTTTCATGATATTTTTCCTTAAATTTCAGGATGGCATAGCGTTCGACCCTCAACCAATCCGGTTTGGATAAAACGTTGAATCAGCCCAAATGCAGCCTTGCTTCCATTTTTTACACAATATAGTGGATTAACTTTAAACCAGTACGGCGTTGCCTCGCCTTAGCTCAAAGAGAACGATTCTCTAAGGTGCTGAAGCACCAAGTGAATCGGTTCCGTACTATCTGTACTGTCTGCGGCTTCGTCGCCTTGTCCTGATTTAAATTTAATCCACTATATAGACCGAACCGCCTGCCCATCCTAGCGTAGAACAGGTTGAATATTATAGTGAAACCCTGACAAAACCGCTATGGCGCGCTTGTCATCGGTTTCCGCCCATTTTCCAACACCTCCTGTTTAACACGGACAAACAGGAATAAAAAGCGATACAAGGTCGTCTGAAAAAGGTTTTTAGGCATAAAATTTCCTGAATATCCTATTTTTTTATTTGATTAGTATTTTTTATCCAAAATTCAGCATAATGTTTTCCAATATTCACCATTCAGGATTTTGATTTACGTTAAAATATGCCTTTTTTTGTGAAGGTCGTCTGAAAAAGACGGAGAGAATAGATGTCTGAACAACATACACACGCTTCGACTTGGAAAAGCAAAATCAATGCGCTGGGGCCCGGAATCATGATGGCTTCGGCGGCGGTCGGTGGTTCGCACCTGATTGCCTCGACGCAGGCGGGTGCGCTTTACGGCTGGCAGCTTGCGTTGATTATCATTTTGACCAACCTCTTCAAATATCCGTTTTTCCGTTTCAGCGCGCATTACACGCTGGATACGGGCAAAAGCCTGATTGAAGGCTATGCGGAAAAAAGCCGCGTTTATTTGTGGGTATTCCTGATTTTGTGCGTTATCTCAGCAACGATTAACGCAGGTGCGGTCGCCATCGTGACCGCCGCCATCGTCAAAATGGCGATTCCCTCGCTGACGCTGAATGTCGGCGCAATCTCCGCGCTGATTATGGCTTCCTGCCTGATTATCTTGGCAAGCGGACGCTACAAAGCCTTGGACAATGTTTCCAAAATCATCATCGTCAGCCTGACGATTGCCACAGTCGCCGCAGCCGCCATCGCCATGTCGCGCGGCATGCAGATGAAACCCGACTTTATCGAGCCTACCCCATGGACACTGGCAGGCTTGGGCTTCCTCATCGCGCTGATGGGCTGGATGCCTGCGCCGATTGAAATTTCGGCTATCAACTCTTTGTGGGTAACGGAAAAACAACGCATCAATCCTTCCAGCTACCGCGACGGTATTTTCGACTTCAACGTCGGCTACATCACCAGCGCAGTGTTGGCGGTTGTCTTCCTCGCCTTGGGCGCGTATGTGCAGTACGGCAACGGGGAAGCAGTGCAAATGGCGGGTGGCAAATACGTCGGTCAACTGATTAATATGTACGCCGTCACCATCGGCGACTGGTCGCGTCCGATGGTCGCATTCATCGCCTTCGCCTGTATGTACGGCACAACGATTACCGTAGTGGACGGCTACGCGCGCGCGATTGCCGAGCCGGTACGCCTGCTGCGCGGCAAAGACAAAACGGGCAACGTCGAACTGTTCGCCTGGAACGTTTGGGTCGCAGGTACGGGCTTGGCAGTGATTTTCTGGTTCAACAGCGCGATGGCGGAGCTGCTCAAGTTCGCCATGATTACCGCCTTCGTTTCTGCTCCCGTGTTCGCTTGGCTGAACTACCGCCTCGTCAAAGGCGACAAACGCCACAAACTGACGGCAGGTATGGACCTCCTCGCCATCCTCGGCTTGATTTACCTGACCGGATTTACGGTTTTGTTCCTGCTGAACCTGACAGGCATCTTGGCTGCACCTAAGTAAGCCCAATCAAGACAAAGGTCGTCTGAAAACCGGATTTTGGTTTTCAGACGACCTTTTGTTATGTATGGCAAAATGTTCAAACGAAGGGATGAACTTCAAACCGATGCCGCAAAGCAAACCGACATCGCCGCAGCCCATCGGAAACCCCGCCATATCCTTTTGAATTTCCAACCAAACCCATTATAATAACGCCTCCTCGCGCCGTCGCGGACGACTCCCGGCGGCATTTGTTATGGAAGAATTATGAAGCCGTCTATCTTAGAAAAACTACAACAACTCAGCGACCGACTGGAAGAAGTCACCCACCTCCTCGGACAGCCCGCGGATGCTGAAGAAATGCTGCCCGCCCCTCGAAAAGCAACAGCACGGCCACGATAAGGAAATGCCATGAAATGCCTATATTCTCTGATAGCCTGTGTCATACTGGCAGCCTGTTCTTTCGAAGTCAATGAAACCACCCGCACCGACAACAGTGTCGCCATCAAAGCCGCCGCCGACGCACAGGCGAAACAAGCCGTTCATCCCGACAATCCGTCGCCCTACGGCCTGACCATGGGCAAAGCCACAGTGGCCGACGCGCTGAAAAAGCATCCGCAACTTGCTAAGGCGGCCTCCAGCACCATAGGCTACAGTAACGGCACGTCCGTTCCGATGAACAATGCCTACTCAATGCCCGATGCAGACGGTTCGATTATCGTTTTCCAATTCGATGATACGCACGACACGTTGCAAAACATCATGCTGATACCGTCTAAAAAAACGTTTCACCAAGTGAAAAAGGAATTTGACGCGCTCTACCCGCCCTACCCGCGCCTGAACCGCGAAGAATTCGAAGCCCTCGCCCCGCAAGGCACAGATTTCGAGCATCAGGAAAACTGGTTCGCGCAACACAAATCCGACATCGCCTTCTACAAACAGGGCGACACGCTGATTTTGGCCGCCGTCAGCGCGGCATCGCCGAAGGAAAGCGTCGTGATGTACCGCAACAGCAGCTACATCCCCGTATTGAAGGAAAAAGCGGCAGAAATCACCACCCGCAAACTGCACTGATCTGCAATACGGAAAAGTAATCGGTTATCATCCGCGCCAATCCGTAACGGGTCGTCTGAAAACCTTTCAGACGACCTTCAAAGAAAGACTTACATGAAACCCAGCATCATCGAAAAATTACAACAACTATCCGACCGTTTGGAAGAAGTCACCCACCTCCTCGGACAGCCCGAAGCCACGTCCGATATGGACAACTACCGCAAGCTCACGCGCGAACACGCCGAATTGACGCCCGTGGTCGAAGTGTTCCAAAACTATCAACTGGCGCAAAGCGACTTGGCGGATGCCGAAGAAATGCTGTCCGACCCCGAAATGAAAGACTTTGCCGCCGAAGAAATCGAAGCGGCAAAAGCCAAAATCGACACGCTCGATACCGAACTGCAAAAACTGCTGCTGCCCAAAGATGCCGACGACGACAAAAACATCTTCATCGAGGTGCGCGCCGGAACGGGCGGCGACGAAGCCGCGCTGTTTGCAGGCGATTTGCTGCGCATGTACAGTCGCTACGCCGAACGCAACCGCTGGCAGGTTGAAATCGTCTCCGCCAACGAAAGCGAACTGGGCGGCTATAAAGAAGTCATCGCCCGCATTGTCGGCTTGGGCGCGTACAGTCGTCTGAAATTCGAATCGGGCGGCCACCGCGTGCAACGTGTCCCCGCCACCGAAAGCCAAGGCCGTATCCATACCTCCGCCTGTACCGTCGCCGTTATGCCCGAAGCGGACGAACTGGAAGACATCGAGTTGAACCCCGCCGACCTGCGCATCGACACCTTCCGCGCATCCGGCGCGGGCGGTCAGCACATCAACAAAACCGACTCCGCCGTCCGCATCACCCACCTGCCCACAGGCATGGTAGTCGAATGCCAAGACGGCCGCAGCCAACACGCCAACAAGGCGCAGGCGATGAAAGTCCTCGCCGCCCGCCTGAACGATGCGCAAAAACGCGAAGCCCAAGCCAAAGAAGCCGCCGAACGCAAATCCCTTATCGGCAGCGGAGACCGCAGCGAGCGCATCCGCACCTACAACTACCCCCAAGGCCGCGTGACCGACCACCGCATCAACCTCACCCTGCACAAACTGGATTTCGTGATGGACGGCGACTTGGAAGAAATCACCAACGCCCTGATTGCCGAGCATCAGGCAGAGCTTCTGGCAGCAATGGGTGACTGATGGGGCGGTTGATACTTGGTGCCAAAGCGTGAAGGCAGGCTTGATGGCGGGAAAACAAGTTCTGCCAAAACGTAAATCAAGCCTCAGCCGTCGCCCACCGCCCTTTCCGTAACCATAAAAATCTTATGCGGAAATGACGGTGCTCCTAAAAACACCTTCCCAAAGTCCTCAAACGCAAACCCAGATAAACCGATTTCACGCAGTCCTCCAACACCCCGCCCCTTTTCAGACGACCCATCCCAATCCATGAACACCCCGCTCACCCGCCGCCGTTTTTTCGCTATCGCTGCCCTGACTGCCGCCGGAGCAGCCGCGCCCTTCCTCCTGAACCGCAACCGCCCTGCCCCGTTACCAACTATCGGCGAGCCCGTCATTTGGAAAGGCATCGCGCTGGGTTCCGGCGCCGAGCTCCGCCTCTTCGGCGTTGACCGCAAAGAAGCCGAAATCCTCGTCAACAAAGTCCTCGCAGAAGTCGCCCGCCTCGAAAAAATCTTCAGCCTCTACCGCGAAGACAGCCTCATCAACCGACTGAACAAAGAAGGTCGTCTGAACAACCCGCCGCCCGATTTCCTCGCCCTGTTGAGCATCTGCCGCGACATCCACGCCCTGACAGACGGCGCGTTCGACCCCACCGTCCAAGTATTGTGGAATCTTTACGCAGACCATTTCCGCCGCAACCCGCGTGCCGAAACCCCGCCGTCCGAACCTGACATCCGGCGCGCCCTCAAACTCGTCGGCTTCAAACACGTCGTCTTCGACCAAAAAGCCATCCTCTTCGAACAAAAAGGCATGGGCTTGTCCCTTAACGGCATCGCCCAAGGCTACATCACCGACAAAGTCACCGCCCTGCTGCAACAACACGGCATCCGCCAAGCCCTCGTCGATATGGGCGAAATCCGCGGCTTCGACACCGACAACCAACGCACATGGAACGTCGGCATCCGAAATCCCCAAAACGAAGAAGCCACCCTCCTGACCATCTCCATGCAAAACCAAGCCTTCGCCACCTCAGGCGGCTACGGTACCGTGATGGACGAAGCCGGCAAGTTCACCCACCTCTTCGACCCGCGCACCGGTACTGCCACACCGCGCTACCGCAGCGTCAGCGTCATGGCGCCGACTGCCGCCGTTGCCGATGCCTTCTCCACCGCGTTCTCCATCATGGACGAAGCCGCCATCCGTACCGCAGCCCGCGCCAAACAGGCAAAAGTCTGGCTGGTCATGCCCGACAACCGCATTGAAACCCTAGCCTGAACGACTTATCCGCTAAAATGGTGTACTACAAAGAAACGCAGCTACAAGGTCGTCTGAATGCCCAAACTCCATCAAATCATCGAACGTCATTGGCAACGCCCCAATCCGTTTTTATCTTTCCTGCTCAAACCCTTATCCAAACTGTTTGCCAAAATTGCGGCGAAACGGCGCGATGATTTCGTTTCAGGTCGTCTGAAAAGCGAAAAGCTGCCCGTGCCTGTGGTCGTGGTCGGCAATATCCACGCGGGCGGGACGGGGAAAACGCCGATTGTCGCCGCGCTGGTGTCGGGTTTACAGGAAAAAGGCGTAAAGATCGGCATCATCAGCCGGGGCTACGGGCGCAAGAGCAAGGCGGTTCATGTATTGAATGCCGCGAGCCGTGCGGAAGATGCGGGCGACGAGCCTTTGCTGCTGTTCCGTAAAACCGGCGCGCCGACGGCGGTGGGCAGCAGCCGTGCGGAGGCAGGCAGGGCGTTGCTGGCGGCGCATCCCGACATCGGGCTGATTGTGGCGGACGACGGCTTGCAGCATTATGCTCTGCGGCGGGATGTGGAAATCGCGGTGTTTCCGGCGGCGGATACGGGGCGGACGGATTTGGATTTGCTGCCCAACGGCAGTTTGCGCGAACCTTTGTCGCGGCTGGATTCGGTGGATGCGGTCGTCGTCAGCGGCGGCAAGGCGGATGCGTCGTTTGCGCCGTCTGAAAATATGTTTCACAGCCGTATCGAAACGGGACAGATTTACCGTTTGAACCAGCCGTCCGAAATACTGGATACAGGCCGTCTGAAAAACCAAACCGTCGCCGCCGTGGCGGGTATCGCCAAACCGGAGCGTTTTTTTGATTCGCTGCGGAACATGGGCATCACGTTGAACCAAACCGTCGCGCTGCCCGACCATGCCGACATCGCAGCGGCAGATTTGCCCAATGCGGGCGCGGTCATTATTACGGAGAAAGATGCGGTCAAGTTTTCAGACGACCTCAATCTGAATCATGTATGGGTGTTGCCTGTTTGTGCGATAATCGAACCTGATTTGGCGGCGTTTGTGTTGGAACGGCTGAAAGATTCCCGACAGGTCGTCTGAAATCAATTGAATCTTTGTTGCTGTTTGTCTTGAATAATAAGGAAATTTATGAACCTGAAAAAACTGCTGCTCACTTTCGTTGCCATTGCCGCCTGTTCCGCCGCAACAGCCGCGCCCCCAAGCGATAAGTCTTTAAATAGATGGATGGAAGTCCAGCATATCGAACGCGACTTTCTCAAAAATTTGACCAACATGGCGGAAGCACAAAACCGACAGCTCATGCAACCGATCATCTCCTCATATCCACCGGAACTGCAGCCGCAATTACAAGCCGCGTCAGACCGTTATATGAACAAAGTGTTTAAAGCTTATTTCACACCGCAACTTAGAAACAAATTAATGAAAGAAATAAAAAAAGTTGCCAAGGACGAGTTCACTCAACAAGAGATTGATGCCATGATTGCGTTTTACGAGACTCCCGTAGGACAATCTATCGTGGAGAAAAATTCGGCATTCATAAAAAAACTCGCCAATATAGGGGCAAGCGAAGCGGATATGAAAGAAATAGAAACAATTAGCGAACACTACCTAATTGAATTTGAAAACGAAATTAAAAAAATATTGTCTGAAGAATGTACCCCCTAAACCTTAAACAGGAGAAAAAGATGAAACTGAAAACCTTGTTATTGCCCTTCGCCGCGCTGGCATTGTGTGCCAACGCATTTGCCGCTACACCCAGCGACGCATCGCTGGAGCGTCTGTTTGAAGTGCAGAAGATGGATGCCTTGTTGGAACAGTCTTTCCAAAGCATGGAAGGCATTGTGCTTTCCGATCCGAATGTACAGAAATTTTTGAAAGATGCGCCGGAAGACAAACGTCCGCAATTGGAGGCGGTATTGAAAAAGTATGCAACCCGGTCGATTGCCGAAATCAATACGCCGCAAGTGCGCGCCCAGTTGCGTAAAGCGGCTTTAGACGGCATGAAGACGGTTTATACGCAAGAAGAAGTCAACGCATTGATTGGCTTTTACAGCACGGCGGTAGGTCAATCGATAATGGATAAAACGCCGCGCTATCTTGAGGCGACGATGAAACCGATGATGAACATCCTTGCCGGCAAATACACCCAATCCAACGAAAGCGCAAACTTGAGGCGCGAAATCCGCCAAATCATGTGCAACGGCAAAAATCCTGCCCAAGCCTGCGCCAAACAGCCGAACAAACCGGCACGGAAAAAATAATGCCGCTTAAGGTCGTCTGAAAACGAGCGAAGCAAGTTTCGCCAAAACAAGCGAAGCGAGTTTCGCTCAAACCATCAAACCCGAAAGAAACCCCATGGAAAAAAAATTCTTAGACATCCTCGTCTGCCCCGTTACCAAAGGCAGGCTGGAATATCATCAGGACAAACAGGAATTGTGGAGCCGTCAGGCGAAGCTGGCGTATCCGATTAAAGACGGCATTCCCTACATGCTGGAAAACGAAGCGCGAGCGTTGAGCGAAGAGGAACTCAAAGCATGACCGAATTCGTCGTATTAATTCCGGCGCGGCTGGATTCATCGCGCCTGCCCGGAAAAGCCTTGGCGGATATTCACGGCAAACCGATGGTCGTGCGCGTTGCCGAACAGGCGGCAAAAAGCAAAGCCGCGCGCGTCGTCGTTGCCACCGACCATCCCGACATTCAGACGGCCTGTCAGGCGCACGGCGTCGAAGTCGTCATGACTTCAAAACGGCACGAAAGCGGCACGACGCGCCTTGCCGAAGCCGCCGCCGCGCTGAAACTGCCGCAACATCTGGTGGTCGTCAACGTACAGGGCGACGAACCGCTGATTGCCCCCGAACTCATCGACCGCACCGCCGAAGTCTTGGTGGAAAACAACGTGCAGATGGCGACTGCGGCGCACGAATTGCACGATTTCGACGAATTTATGAATCCCAACGTCGTCAAAGTCGTCCTTGACAAAAACCGCAACGCCATCTACTTCAGCCGCGCCCCGATTCCCTATCCGCGTGATGCCATGCGCGCCGAAAAACGCGAATTGCCCGCCGAAACTGCCGTCCTGCGCCATATCGGCATTTACGCCTACCGCGCCGGTTTCCTGCAACGCTACGCCGAAATGAGCGTCTCGCCGCTGGAAACCATCGAATCGTTGGAACAACTACGCGTCCTGTGGCACTGCTACCCGATTGCCGTCGAAACCGCCAAACAAGCCCCCGCCGCCGGCGTAGATACGCAAGAGGATTTGGACAGGGTCAGGGCTGCGTTTGAGGTCGTCTGAAAACGAGCGAAGCGAGTTTCGCTAAAACAAGCGAAGCAGATTTCGCCAAAATCCGAAATCAGTCGGTTTCGGCATTAGGTTTCGCAAGTGAAGCCCGTGCTACGGGCTATTGAATTTGCCATCATCAGGAATTGCTATGAAACGCAGCATATTGATATTTTTATCCTGCATCGCCCTGCCTGCTTACGCCGCCGGTTTTTCCGCGCACGTTCCAAAAGGTTGGAAAATCATCAAAAACGTGGAGGGGGATTTAAACGGCGATAATCAAGCCAATGCCGTTTTGGTGCTGCAAAAGCAAGACAAGGCAAACATCATCCCAAACGACTCTATGGGACTACCTGATTTGGATACCAACCCGAGGATGTTGAAAGTATTGTTTAAGCAGGCAGACGGTTACAAGACGGCTGTCGAAAACACAACGTTGATTCCGCCTGAAAGCGATAAAGATAATGGCTGTCTTGATGACCCGTTTTCTGATGTATCCATCGATAAAGGTCGTCTGAAAGTGAGTTTGCAGTGGTTTTACAGTTGCGGAAGCTGGTGGATGGGTGACAGTGACTACCTATTCCGTTACCAAAACGACCGCTTTCTTCTGATTGGGTATACCAATTCCCAACATAACAGAGCTTCAGGCGAAATTGAGGAGTACAGTGACAATTATCTGACTGGAAAGCGGAAAAGAACGACTGGCGGCAATGTGTTCGATTCTTCAAAAGACCGTCCGAAAGTCAAATGGGAAAGATTTAAAAAGAAACCTTATTATTTGGACGAGCCTTATCGCCATCCTAGAGTAGAGAGATAGGTCGTCTGAAAATGATGAGCCGTAAAAAGCTGTTTTCAGTAAACACCAAATCCGATCATCCGTTTTACCCAAACACCAACAGAAAGCCCTTTTATGACCGATTTACGCCATTTGAGCCGCGAAGAGCAAAAACTGCTTGCCGATGTTACCCTGCTGGTTCAAAACGACGACCAAGAGTTTAACTATGAAATGTTGAAAGCCGCCGCGCCGGACGAAGCCAGCGGCGAGTTTTGGTTCCGTATGGCGGAAACGCTCAGTACGCTGCCGCCCAACCGTTCGCTGGATTTGCGCCTGAACGGCGGCAGGCTGACGGTTGCCGTGTCGATTTTGTCGGTATTGCTGCAAGACAGCCCCGAGATTCCGCAGCTTTGGGCGCAAAAGGTGATTGCGCTCAACTACTTGGCACACGGGCATCAGACCCGCGCGCGCGGTTTGGCGCAGCAGGCGGACAAAGCGGCGGAGGCCAACGAGGAAGAGTATTTGGCGAAGACTTTATCGCAAAACCTGCTTTCCACTTTGAAAGACGCATTGGAGCGGTTTCCCGAAGACACATGGTTTGCCGAAATGCGCGATGACGCATGGAAACATTTCGGCGCGGAACAGGCCGTCTGAAGTTTTGAACGATAAACGCAAGCCGTGTAAAATCATTTGAATCACGTTTCAAATCCATACTACTTAACAAGAAGGAACACCCATGAAAGTATTATTGTTAGGCGCGCCGGGCGCGGGCAAAGGCACTCAGGCACAATTCATCACCGCTGCGTTCGGCATTCCGCAAATTTCCACCGGCGACATGCTCCGCGCTGCGATTAAAGCAGGCACGCCGCTGGGTTTGGAAGCGAAAAAAATCATTGACGAAGGCGGCTTGGTGCGCGACGACATCATCATCGGCATGGTCAAAGAGCGCATCGCGCAAGACGACTGCAAAAACGGTTTCCTGTTTGACGGTTTCCCGCGCACGCTGGCACAAGCCGAAGCGATGGTTGAAGCGGGCGTGGATTTGGACGCGGTCGTTGAAATCGATGTACCCGACAGCGTGATTGTCGACCGCATGAGCGGCCGCCGCGTCCACTTGGCTTCCGGCCGTACCTACCACGTTACCTACAATCCGCCCAAAGTCGAAGGCAAAGACGACGTAACCGGCGAAGATTTGATTCAGCGCGACGACGACAAAGAAGAAACCGTCAAAAAACGCCTTGCCGTGTACCACGATCAAACTGAAGTGCTGGTCGATTTTTACAGCAAGCTTGAAGGTGAACACGCGCCGAAATACATCAAAGTTGACGGCACTCAGCCGGTGGAAGCCGTGAAAGCCGAAATATTGGGCGCATTGGGCAAATAAATCGAAAAGGTCGTCTGAAAACAGTAAATCAGGTTTCAGACGACCTGTTTTTGATAAACAGCGTGTTGCAACCGAAAAATAATCATTCGGCGTCATTCCCGCGCAGGCGGGAATCCATTTCTGAATTTGGGCAATCGCTGTTTAAATCTGATGAACTGAGTTTTATCAATGGATTCCCGCCTGCGCGGGAATGACGGCTGATGTACCGGTTCAAATTTATCCGAAACAGTTTGTCGGGGGCTTGAGTCCGCGTAGGTCGGACATCAATGCCCGACCTACGGTTTGAATTTACGTTGTACTGCGAAAAAGACGATAAAGGTCGTCTGAAAACCCGAAACGAAAACACCATGAATCCTTTAATCACCGACTTCCAAACTCCGCAACAACGCACCCCCGTCATCGTTGCCCTTGATTTTGCCAACGAAAAAGACACGCTCGGATTCGTCCGCAACCTTGATCCGACCTTGTGCCAAATCAAAATCGGCAAAGAGCTGTTTACCGCTACGGGACGCAGTTTGGCGGAAAGCCTGATTCATCAGGGTTTCAAACTCTTTCTCGATTTGAAATATCACGACATTCCCCACACCGTCGCGCAAGCCTGCAAAGTCGCCGCCAACATGGGCGTGTGGATGGTCGATATGCACGCATCGGGCGGCCGCCGCATGATGGAAGCCGCCTCCGAAGCCGTTGCCGGATACGGCACGAAACCGCTCTTAATCGGCGTAACCGTATTGACCAGCATGGAACAAAGCGATTTGGCGGAAATCGGTTTGAACATCGCCCCTGAAGAACAAGTCATCCGCTTGGCGAAACTGGCGCAAAGTTCGGGCTTGGACGGCGTGGTCTGCTCTGCCCAAGAAGCCGCGCCGCTGCGCCGCGAATTAGGGCAGGATTTTGTCTTGGTCACGCCCGGCATCCGTTTGGACGTTGCCGGCAACAACGACGATCAACGCCGCATCATGACGCCCGCCGAAGCATTGGCGGCAGGTTCGACTTATCTGGTGATGGGCCGCCCCATTACCCAAGCCGCCGATCCGGTAGCCGTATTGCGCGAAGTGAACCGCGTGGCGAACGCTTAAGGTCGTCTGAAATATGAGAGCCATCGTCATCGGGGCAACCGGCGCAACAGGCAAATCCCTGTTGCCCTTGCTGACAGCACATTCGGAAATCGAGCATATAGATTGCTTCGGACGCAGAAATCCCGATTTTTCCCATCCCAAGCTGTACGCTCATCAGATTGATTTTGCCCGGATTGAAACATGGCGTGATGAAGTGCAGGGAGATGTGTTGTTTGCCTGCTTGGGCACGACTTTGAAAGCGGCAGGCAGCAAAGAGGCGCAATGGGCTGTCGATTACAAAGCGAATCTTGAGTTTGCCAAAGCCGCACGAGAAAACGGCGTGAATACCTTGGTTTTGGTTTCTGCTTCCGGCGCTAATGCCGCTTCACGCCTGTTTTATCAAAGGATGAAAGGCGAATTGGAGCAGGCATTAATTGCTTTGAACTTTCCGCGCCTTATCATTTTCCGTCCGCCATTGCTGATTCGTCCGAATAGCGACCGCTTGGGCGAAAAAATCGCCAAACGGATTTTGTACGGACTCAACCGCATCGGCCTGCTGAAAAACCAACGCCCGCTTGCCGTTGAAGCATTGGCGCAAGCCATGTTGAAGGCAGCTTTGAGGTCGTCTGAACATTCAGTGCAGGTGTATGAACCTCAGGACATTTTCAGACTTTCGGACGGATAATCCGAATACGCAGTTTTGCAGAAAATTTTAACAACGGAGCCAGTATGGTTACCAAGTTCCAACAAGAAACCCTCAAATCCCGTTTCGCACAAGCCAAAGTCCTTGTTGTCGGCGACGTGATGCTCGACCGTTATTGGTTTGGCGACGTGTCCCGTATTTCACCCGAAGCCCCCGTGCCGGTGGCGAAAATCGGACGAATCGACCAACGCGCGGGCGGAGCGGCGAACGTTGCGCGTAACATCGCTTCGTTGGGCGGCAAAGCTGGGCTGTTGTCGGTAACCGGCGACGACGAAGCCGCCGACGCGCTCGACGCGCTGATGGCGCAAGACGGTGTCGCCTCCTATCTGATGCGCGACAAACAAATCGCCACCACCGTCAAACTGCGCGTCGTCGCCCGCAACCAGCAGCTTATCCGCCTTGATTTTGAAGAACATCCCAACCGCGAAGTGTTGGAGCAAATCAAGCAGAAATACCGTGAAATATTGCCCGAATACGATGCAATCATTTTTTCGGACTACGGCAAAGGCGGCCTGTCGCATATCTCCGATATGATAGATTGGGCAAAACACGCAGGTAAAACCGTATTAATCGACCCCAAAGGCGACGATTACGAAAAATACGCCGGCGCCACGCTGATTACGCCCAATAGAGCCGAATTAAAAGAAGTGGTCGGCAGTTGGAAAAACGAAAGCGAGCTGACCGAAAAAGCGCAAAACCTGCGCCGCCACCTCGACCTGACCGCCGTTTTACTGACCCGAAGCGAAGAGGGCATGACCCTGTTCAGCGAAGGCGAACCCATTTACCAGCCCACCCGCGCTCAAGAAGTTTACGACGTATCCGGCGCAGGCGACACCGTCATTGCCGGAGTGGGCTTAGGGCTGGCGGCAGGCTACACCATGCCCGAAGCCATGCATCTCGCCAATACCGCCGCCGGTGTCGTCGTCGCCAAACTCGGTACGGCGGTCTGCTCGTTTGCAGAGTTGAACAAAGCATTGGAAGAGCAGTAATTTCTTTTTCAGACGACCCCATCTTTCCAAGGTCGTCTGAAACGAGTGCAACGAGTTTCGCTAAAACCAAAAATCAAAGGAAACCCAATATGACCATCATCGTAACAGGCGCGGCCGGCTTTATCGGCAGCAACATCGTCAAAGCCCTCAACCAACGCGGCATTACCGACATCGTCGCCGTCGACAACCTGACCCGTGGCGAAAAATTCAAAAACCTTGCCGAGTGCGAAATCGCCCACTACCTCGACAAACACGAATTCATCCGCCAAGTGCGCGGCCATCTTCTGCCCTACGAAAACATCGAAGCCGTCTTCCACCAAGGCGCGTGTTCCGACACCATGAACCACGACGGCCTCTACATGATGGACAACAACTACCAGTACACGCTCGACCTTCTAGACTGGTGTCAGGACGAACGCATCCCCTTCCTCTACGCCTCCAGCGCCGCCGTGTACGGCAAAGGCGAAATCTTCCGCGAAGAGCGCGAACTTGAAAAACCGCTCAATGTGTACGGCTACTCCAAATTCCTGTTTGACCAAGTATTGCGCCGCCGCATGAAAGAAGGTCTGACCGCCCAAGTCGTCGGCTTCCGCTACTTCAACGTTTACGGACAACACGAACAACACAAAGGCCGCATGGCATCCGTCGCCTTCCACCATTTCAACCAATACCGCGAACACGGTTACGTCAACCTGTTTGGTGCCAACGACGGCTACGGCAACGGCGAACAAACCCGCGACTTCGTCAGCGTCGAAGACGTCGCCAAAGTCAACCTCTACTTCTTCGATCATCCCAATCTCTCCGGCATCTACAACCTCGGCACCGGCCGCAGCCAACAGTTCAACGAACTCGCCGCCGCCACCGTCAACGCCTGCCGAGCCGCCGAAGGCAAACCTGAACTGAGCTTAAAAGAGCTGATAGAAGAAGAACTTATCCGCTACATCTCCTTCCCCGACGCGCTCAAAGGCAAATACCAAAGCTTCACCCAAGCCGACATTACCAAACTGCGCGAAGCCGGATACAAGGAAGAATTTTTGGATGTCAAAGCAGGCGTCGAGCGCTACGTCAAATGGATGCTGGAAAATTTGGCTTAATTTGAAATGCGTATGAAAAGGTCGTCTGAAAACTCAGATTTGAGGTTTTCAGACGACCTTTCCCATACAAACCTCGTCTGAAACCCCTTATAATCCAACCTTTCCCCATTTATTCCCGCTCCCGATGTCCGAACTCTTCGCACCCTCCTCCATTTCCGTATCCGAACTCAACGCCCTCGCCAAAGCCTTGCTGGAAGACCATCTTGCCGGTTTGTGGATTGCGGGCGAAGTGTCCAATCTGACCCGTGCCGCCAGCGGGCATTATTATTTCTCGCTCAAAGACAGCCGCGCGCAGGTGCGTTGCGCGATGTTTAAAGGTGCGGCGGCGCGTTTGGCAAAGCCTTTGAAAGAAGGCGACCATATCGAAGTGGCGGGCAAAATCAGTATTTACGAGGCGCGGGGCGAATTTCAGATTACCGTGAACGAGGTGCGGCTAAAAGGCTTGGGACAACTTTACGAAGCCTACGAGCGGCTGAAGACGCAGTTGCAGGCGGAAGGCGCGTTTGCGGCGGAACGCAAGAAACCTTTGCCCGCCAGACCGCAATGTATCGGCATCGTAACCAGTCTGGCAGCGGCGGCATTGCGCGATGTCGTTACCACCTTGAAACGCCGTGCGCCCGAAATTCCCGTCATCGTTTATCCGACCGCCGTTCAAGGCGCGGGCAGCGAGTTTCAGATTGCCCAAGCGATTAAAACCGCATCGCAATGCGCCGAATGCGATGTGTTGATTGTCTGTCGCGGCGGCGGCAGCATTGAAGATTTGTGGGCGTTTAACGAAGAACCGGTCGTGCGCGCCATCGAAGCCTGCGCGATTCCGGTCGTCAGCGGCGTGGGACACGAAACCGATTTCACGCTTGCCGATTTCGTCGCCGATGTGCGTGCGCCCACGCCGACCGGCGCGGCGGAACTGGTCAGCCCCAACCGCCAAGAATCGTTACACCGCCTCGCCCAAGCCCAAGGTCGTCTGAAAACCGTTTTGGAACAACGTTATTTCGATGCCAGCCAAAAGCTCGACTGGCTCGCGCGGCAAATCCGCCACCCGCGCCAAAAACTCGATGAACAGCGCACCCACATCCACAAACTGGCGCAAACCCTGTCCTACTCGATGACGCAAAACGTCCGCGCCCACACCGCCCGTTTCGAACGCCAAACCCAAGCACTGAAACATTGCCGCCCCGATATTTCCGTTTACCGGCAAGACATCAGCCGTTTTCAGACGACCTTGTCGCACGCCTTCCGCCAACTGCTTGCCCAACGCCGCCAAAGCCTGACCGCCCAAACCGCCCTGCTCGAAGCCGTATCGCCACAGCAGATTTTGGAGCGCGGCTTCTCCGTCGTCAAAAACACACGCGGACAAGTCATCCGTAACGCTGATGTTTTAAAGCAAGGGCAGAAACTGCACATCACTTTTGCCGACGGCGAAACCGACGTGCGCGTAACCAAAGAGCAGGAGCAGCGGGAATTATTTGATTAATCGTCAGCTTGGATGAAGAAGGTCGTCTGAAAACGAGCGTGGCAAGTTTCAGACGACCTTTTGATTTTGATGGAAGGCAAGAAACAGGACTATCGTAAACTCAGATATAGTGGATTAACTCGAAACTGATCCCAAACAAAAAGGTCGTCTGAAAATGTTCAGACGACCTTTTGAGTTCAAACGATGAACGATTAGTGTTGATGCGCGCCACCGTGGTCATGGCCATGACCGTGATCCATGCCGGATTGCGGCGCGGTTTTCACTTCCAGTTGTACGGTTTGAGGTTTGGCATTTTTGAATTTCAGGGTAACCGGTACTTTTTCGCCTTCTTTCAGCGGTTTTTTCAGACCCATGAACATAACGTGGTAGCTGCCCGGTTTCAGCTCGGTTACGCCTTTTGCCGCCAGCGGAACACCACCTTTGACTTCGCGCATGCGCATCACGCCGTTGTCGTTGACATGGGTATGCACTTCAACACGGTCGGCTACCGGGCTGCTGCCGCCGACCAAGAAGTCTTGTTTGGCTTCATCGTTGTGGATCTTCATGAACGCGCCGCCCATTTTCATGCCTTCAACGGTGGCACGCGCCCAACCGTCTTCAACGTGAACACCGGCTGCGGAAGCGGTGGATACCAAACCTGCTGCGATCAGGGTTGCCAATAATTTTTTCATGTATTGCTCCTTTATGATGAAATGGGTGGTTTTGTTGCGGCAAAAGCTTTCCGCGCGACATTGCATGTCGGTAATACTGTTCTCATCCTACATGCAATGGTCGTCTGAATGCTTTGACTCAGATTAAACAAAATGATTCAAATTAATTCATGAGAATTAATACTTAGTAAGTATAAATCATCTCAAAGTAAATTTAAACATACCCGCGCCACAATGCGATCGCCCACACGATACCCAGCATCGTCAAAGCGAGCAATTGCGCGGCGGAGCCGGCATCTTTGGCGCGTTTTGCCAATTCGTGTTTTTCGGTGGAAGTGTGGTCAACGGCGGCTTCGACGGCGGTGTTGAACAATTCGGTGATCAGCGAAACAAACGACGCAATAATCAGCAGCATTTTGGTCGCGGAGTCGAAATTGAGGATGAAGGTCAAGACAATCAAAATCAGGTTCAGCCACAATACTTGGCGGAACGCGCTTTCATAGCGGTAGGCGGCGGCAAGCCCGTCTTTGGAATAGCCGAATGCGTTGATGATGCGTTTGATACCGCTTTTACCTTTTTTATCGGCAGCGTAAGAAGATGGTTTCATAAGTAATGTTTGTATCAATATTTATATTTGTAAAAAGGGGTCGTCTGAAAACGAACGAAGCGAGTTTCGCCAAAACGAGCGAAGCGGGTTTTGCTAAAACGGATTCGGATTTCAGACGACCTTTCGGGATTATTGTTTGGACCAAGCTTCGACAGCGTCGGCAAACATCGCGGCGACGTCGAAGTTTTTTTGTTTCATGATTTCTTGGAAACCGGTCGGGCTGGTAACGTTGACTTCGGTCAGGTTGCGGCCGATAACGTCCAAACCTGCCAACAAGATACCGCGGCGTTTGAGTTCGGGGGCGAGGGTTTCGGCGATTTCTCGGTCGCGTTCGCTCAATTCCTGCGCCACGCCGCGTCCGCCTGCCGCCAGATTGCCGCGTGTTTCGCCGTTTTGCGGAATACGCGCCAAAGCATAGGGCACGACTTCGCCGCCGATAATCAGGATGCGTTTGTCGCCGTGGACGATTTCGGGGATGTAGCGTTGTGCCATGATGGTGCGGGAATCAAGCTGCATCAGGGTTTCGAGGATGCTGCCGATGTTGGGGTCTTTTTCGGTCAGGCGGAAAATGCCCATGCCGCCCATGCCGTCCAGCGGTTTGATGATGATGTCGCCGTGTTCTTTCAAAAATGCGCGGACATCGGCGGAACGGGTCGTAACCAGCGTAGGCGCGGTGAACTGGCTGAAATTCAAAATCGCCAGTTTTTCATTGAAGTCGCGCATCGCCTGCCCGCTGTTAAAGACCTTCGCGCCCTGCTGTTCCGCCAGCGTCAGGAATTGGGTGGCGTAGAGGTATTGCATATCGAACGGCGGGTCGGTGCGCATAATGACGGCATCGAAGTCTTTCAAGGTCGTCTGAACTTTGTCTGCCGCTTTAAACCACTCATGGTCATCGTCGCTTTTTGCACCGAGAAACTCAAACGGCGCAGCCTGAGCCGTCACCAATCCTTGCTGTACGGACAATTCGCCGCTCAAGGTATGGAAAAGCTGCCAGCCGCGTTTTGCCATTTCGCGCATCATGGCGTAGGTGGTGTCTTTGTAGGTTTTGAAACTTGCCATCGGATCGGCAATAAACAGGACTTTCATGGGAACTTCCTTATAAACGAACGACGTAATCATACCTTGTATTGAGGTCGTCTGAAAGGGCGCGGGCGGTTTGGCAAAGAGGTCGTCTGAAAAGCGGTTTGTGGATTGTGTTACACACAAACTGCCTTTTCAGACGACCTCTTCGATTCTGCGTTTAAGCGGCGGCAAGGCTGATTAACTCTGCCGCATGGCTGCGGGTCGTGTCGGTAATGATTTCGCCGCCAAGCATACGGGCGATTTCTTCGATACGCTGCTGATGGTCCAACACGCTGATTTCGCTGACAGTTTGTTCGCCTTCGCTGTGTTTGCGCACCTGCCAATGGTTTTCACCGCAGGAAGCGACTTGCGGCAGGTGGGTCACGGCGAGCACCTGATGTTTTTTACCCAAAGCACGCAGGGCTTTGCCGACCATTTCTGCCACGCCGCCGCCGATACCGGTATCGACTTCATCAAAAATCAGCGTAGGGACTTGCGTGTATTGGCTGGTAACCACCTGCAAGGCAAGGCTGATGCGGGCAAGTTCGCCACCGGACGCGACTTTGTTCAGCGGACGGGACGGATTGCCTTTGTTGGCGGCAACTTGGAACTGTACCTGCTCCAAACCGTGCGCTGTGGGCGAAGACGGCAGCAGGACGATGTCGAAACGCGCGCCTTTCATGGCGAGATGCTGCATATGTCCGGTCGTTTCCTCGCCCAACCTGCCCGCCGCCTGGTGGCGCATGGCGGAAAGAACATGGGCGGCTTCCTGATATTCGGCAAGGTTGCGGGCAACGGTTTGCGTCAACGCTTCCAAATCGGCAGCGGCTTGCAGGCTTTGCAGGCGCTCGTCGATTTCAGCCAGCTTTTGCGGCAGGGCTTCAGGCTCGATGCGGTATTTCCGCGCCATCCCCATCAGCTCGCCCATGCGCTGCTCCTGCGCCGCCAATTCGTTGGGATCGATGTCGCTGCGGCCTGCGACGTCGCGCATATTGGCACTGATTTCGCCCAATTCGGCTTCAATGCTCGCCAGCATATTCAGGCTTTCGGCAAAGCGCGGCTCGATGTTTTGCAGATTGGTCAATAGCTTTTGGCATTGATAAATTTGACGTTGGATGCCGTTGTCGCCATCAATGTAGTCGCCGACTTCTTCGGCAGCCTGCAACAGCTCGGCAGAATGGGCAAGGCTGTCGTGGCTTTGGCTGAGGGCTTCCCATTCGCCTTGTTTGACGTCCAACTGGTTCAATTCGTTGAACTGCCATTCCAAACGCTCACGCTCGATAATGATGGTCTCGGCGTGTTCCTGCGCCTCTTGGAGGGCTTTTTTCGCATTGACCCAGTTTTGATAAAGCTGTCTGACGGTTTCCGCCTGTGCTTTGCTGCCCGCAAATGCGTCCAACAATTCGCGCTGGGCAGATTCTTGATTGAGGGAATGGTGGGCGTTTTGCCCGTGGATGTCGATAAGCTGCCCGCCGATGGCTTTAAGCTGCGCCAGCGTGGCTGCCTGATTATTGATGAAGCTGCGGCTTTTTCCTTTGGCGTCGATGATGCGGCGGATGCTGAGTTCTTCCGCATCTTCGTCCAAAAAACCCTGCTCCTGCAATTGGGCTTTGAGATCGGGCAGAAGGCTGATGTCGAACAATGCCGACAACTGCGCTTCCTTCGCACCGCTGCGGACTTGGCTGTAATCGGCCTTATCGCCCAACAAAAGCCCGATTGCGTCCAGCGTAATCGATTTGCCCGCACCTGTCTCGCCGGTCAAGACGGTAAAACCGCTTTGGAAATCCAGATTGAGGTTTTCAACAATGACAAAATCACGCAGAGAAAGTGCCAACAGCATGGTAGTATTCCTTAGTAAATCGACCGCACATCGGCGGTTAACTTTAGATATGCTGATTATAACTAAGATTTTTTATAGTTTAAATAAGGTTTTCCTTATTTTATATCTAACAAACTGAATACAATGATATTATTTTTTAAAAAAAGGTCGTCTGAAAACCTATTTCCAGTTTTCAGACGACCTTTGCCAATCCTGCTGATTTAATTAATCAGCCGCTCCGGCGTTTCTTCCTGCTCCTCTTCTTCGCCTGTCGGCGGCGTTTCGATCAAATCAGGCAAAACCAATTCGCCCAATTCCGTCAGCGGCGGCAAATCTTCCAAACTGTCCAAGCGCAAATCGCTCAAAAACGTCGGCGTCGTCGCCCACAGCGCAGGCCTGCCGACGGAATCACGATGCCCGATCACTTCAATCCAGCCCCTGTCCTGCAAGGTCTGCATCACGTTCTGCGACACCGCCACGCCGCGTATACCCTCAATGTCGCCGCGCGTCACCGGCTGCTGGTAGGCAATAATCGCCAGCGTTTCCATCACAGCGCGGGAATAGCGCGGCGCACGCTGCTCCTGAAGGCTGCCCAGCCGCTCGAAAGCCGCCTGCGCAATCTGAAACCGCCAGCCTTCGTGCGTATGCACCAGTTGCAACGCCCTGCCCTGCCAACGCGTTTTCAACTGCGCCAGCACGTCGATTAATTTGTCCTGCGACAGCGGCGGCACACACAATTCGCGCATGGATTTTTCGTTTAGGGGTTCGGTTTGGGTCAAAAGCGCGGCTTCAATGAGCGCGTCGGGAGGGAGTTTTTCAGTCATAACGTTAAAATTTAATTGTTTTGATGTTTTCAGACGACCTTAGACAAGGACTCTTTTCAGTTTTATAGTGGATTAAATTTAAATCAGGACAAGGCGACGAAGCCGCAGACAGTACAGATAGTACGGCAAGGCGAGGCAACGCCGTACTGGTTTAAAGTTAAGCCACTATATATGTTGGTTTTAAATTTTACAAGCAGGCCGTCTGAAAATTTTATTCTAAGGTTTCAGACGACCTTTTTGAGGGCAGTGAAACCTCTTTTGGCATTCCACTATACCGCCCTACTCGTCCGCCGGCTTCTGCCCTTTGCGCTCCGCTTTTCTGGCTTCGCGAATGGCTTTGAGTTCGGCTTCTTTTTGGCGGGCTTTTTTGAGCCATGTTTCCCATTGGTTCGGCGTTTCAAGGGTGATTCTGCCGATTTTGCCTTCGCGGAAGTCGGTGAGGATATTTTCGGCGGCTTTTTGGTAGTTGATCCGTCCGCCGCTGAGGACTGCGCCGCGTTTTTTGGCTATCCACTCGAGCCATGAGTTGTCGTCCCAGTGGCTGCTGGGGTCTTTGTCGGCTTGGTAGCGTTCTTGCAGCATGGGGAGGTAGTGGCGGCGGAGGTAGTCTAAAAGCTCGAGGGCGACTTCTTCTTCGTCCAGCGCGTTGCGTCCGACTGCGCCGCCGGCGGCAAGGTTGTAGCCGCCTTCTTCGATGATGATTTTCGGCCACAGCATTCCGGGAGTATCGTAGAGCCAAAAGTCGTCGGCGAGGAAGAGGCGTTGTTCGGCTTTGGTGATGCCGGGTTCGTTGCCGGTTTTAGCGGATTTTTTGCCTATCATGCCGTTGATGAGGGTGGATTTGCCGACGTTGGGGATGCCGCAGATGAGGACGCGCAGGGGTTTGTCTATGCCTTGGCGGTGGGGAATCATGGCGCGGCAGGCTTGAGTGATTTTGCCATGTGCGCCGGTTTCGGAGGAATCAAGGGCGATGGCACGGGTGTCGGGGCAGCTGTTGTAGTGTTCGAGCCAGATTTTGGTGCGTTCGGGGTCGGCAAGGTCTTGTTTGTTGAGGATTTTGAGTTTGGGCTTGCCTTTGGAAAGCTGGGCTAGCAGGGGGTTTTCGCTGGAGGCGGGCATTCGTGCGTCCAGCATTTCAATCACCATGTCGACGCTTTTGGCGCGCTCGGCGATGGCTTTTTTTGCTTTGTTCATGTGGCCGGGAAACCATTGGATTGCCATGTTTTGTTCTTTCTGTCTGATTTGCGGTGGGGTCGTCTGAAAAGTGGTTCGGCGGTGTTTTCAGACGATCTGAGGTTTGTCCGTTTTCTGTACAAAGGTCGTCTGAAAGCCTTCGCGGTTTTTCAGACGACCTTTTGGTTTGGGGCGCTCAAGGTTTAGAGGTTGCCGTGTTCGTAGCGGTAGTAGCCGGCTTCGTCCATACATTGTTCAAGGGATTTGGATTCGCGTCCGTGTTTGGCGTCGTGTTGCGCTTGTGATTTGCAAACGTTGATTTGGCGGGAAACGTCAGATTCGCTTGCGCCGGTGCGGTGCCAGCGGTAGGCGGGGACTTCGGCGGCGCAGGCGGCGAGTGTGCAGGCGAGTGCGAGGGTGATGATGGGTTTCATGGTTTTCTCCTTTTATATCGAAAAGGTCGTCTGAAAAGGGGAATCAGCGTCCGGACAGGTTTTGCGCCTGTCTGTGGCGGACCAGCAGTTCGTAATGTCCTTGCAGGCGTTGGGCGAGTTTTTCGACGACATAGACGGAACGGTGCTGCCCGCCGGTACAGCCGATGGCGATGGTAACGTAGCTGCGGCTTTCTTTTTGCAGGCGCGGGAGCCAGTGGTTCATAAAGTGGTCGATGTCGTCCACCATTTCCTGCGCCAGGGGCTGCTGGTCGAGATACGCTTGAATGGGGGCATCCATGCCGGTGTAGGGGCGCAGCTCGGGATCGTAATAGGGATTGGGCAGGCTGCGCATATCGAACATGAAATCGGCGTTGTTCGGCACGCCGTATTTGAAGCCGAAAGACTCGAGGATAACCAAAAGCCCTCTGCGCTCAATGTTGAGCCATTGTTGAACGGCGTAACGCAATTGCTGCGCGTTCATTTTGGATGTATCGATGCAGTAGGCGATGTCTTTGAGCGGGAACAGCCATTCGCGCTCTTTTTGCAGGCTTTCCAGCAGGGTAAGGTTCAGTCCAGACAGCGGATGGCCGCGCCGCGTTTCGGAAAAACGGCGCACCAGCACGCTTTCTTCTGCCTCCACAAACAATACTTCGACCTGATGGCCTTCATCGCGCAGGTATTGGATTTGCTCCTGCGCTTCCTGAATGTTGATGCCGGAGCGGACATCGACGCTCACGCCGAGTTTGGTTTCATCGGCACGCTCGATATGGTGCAGCACCAGCGAAGGCAGCATTTCCAGCGGCAGGTTGTCCACACAGAAATAGCCGAGGTCTTCAAGCTGTTTGAGGGCAACGGACTTGCCCGAGCCGGACAATCCGCTAATCAGGACGATTTTCATGGTTTTGTTCGTTTTCTTTGAGTTGTGTTTGATGGCGTTCGAGGAATTCTTTGGTACTGTCTTTGCCACGCAACTGGAGGATGTAGTTGCGCACTGCCGCTTCAACCAATACGGCAAGGTTGCGGCCCACGGCGACAGGCAGGGTGACGGAACGGACGTTAACGTTGAGGATGGACTCGGTTTCCGTGCGTATGCTCAAGCGGTCGAGCTGCTTCATGTAATCGTCGTCGGCAGCGACCAGGTTGATAATCAACTGGAGGATTTTTTTCGGACGGATGGAGGTTTCGCCGAAAATGTGGCGGATGTTGAGTATGCCCAAACCGCGCACTTCAAGGAAATCACGCAACATCGGCGGACAGCGGCCTTCGAGCGTTTCAGGGCCGGTACGGAAAAGCTCGACCGCATCATCGGCAATCAGGCTGTGTCCGCGCGAAATCAATTCCAACGCCAACTCGCTTTTACCCAAACCGGAATGACCGGTAATCAACACGCCGACTTCAAATACATCGAGGAATACGCCGTGTTTGACGATGGAAGTCGCCAGCGTGCGTTGCAGATAAATCCGCAACACGTCCATCAAATACGGGCTTTCGAGCTTGGAAGTCAGCAGCGGGATGTCGTTTTTATGGCAGTAATCGCGCAATTTGGGCGAAACCGCCAGACCGTTGGCAACGATGACCAGCGACATGGGGATATCGAAGAGTTCGCCGAAATCGTAATTCAATTCGCCCGATTCGAGGCGCTTGAGATATTCGGCTTCGGCAACACCGACGACTTGGATTTGATTGGGATGGATAAAATTCAAATGGCCGACCAACGCCAAAACGGGTTTGTCGGCCTCTACTCCGATGCGGTTGTCCGCACCCGAATTGCCTGCCGCCCAAGCAAGTTGGAGCTTGTGTTGATTATCGGAAAACAGGCGGCGGACGGATATACTGGGCATTCTTTACTCTTCTGCCAGAAGTTTGCGCACCTCCTCGGCAGAGGTTGCGGACATCAAGGCTTCACGGACGGCTTTTTGCGAGAACCTGCCCGCCAGTTTGGACAAGACTTCCAAATGTTCGCCGGTCGCATTTTCCGGCACCAACAAAGTGAAAATCAGGGATACGGGTTTGCCGTCGGGCGCATCGAAAGCAACCGGCTCTTTCGTGCGGATAAACGCGCCGGTGGCTTTTTTCACGCAGGCATGACGGCCATGCGGGATGGCGACGCCCTGCCCCAAGCCGGTCGAACCCAGCTTTTCGCGGGCAAACAGGCAGTCGAAGACATCGCCGTGAGGTAATTCTGCTTCATGTTCAAGCAGCAGGCCCGCTTCTTCAAACAAGCGTTTTTTGCTGCCGACTTCCAAGTCTAAAACGATATGGGACAAAGGCAAAATTTCGCCGATAAGGCTCATAGAAATCTCTTTTGATGTGGCAAAATGAAATGGAATTGTACCGACTGTCTGTACAAACCTCAATCCTGAACACGCAATTTATACTCAGATTGCTAACAAGAAACGCTGCTTCTTTGATATTTCTTAACTCACACACAAGGTCGTCTGAAAACGGCGGCAAGTGTTTTACAGCAGGTTTGGCTACCAGACAAAACTCCGCCGCTATTATCAATCCGTCCTTCCCGAAAAGCAAAACGTCGTCTGAAACCCTTTTCAGACGACGTGTTAACCATCCTGTTGCCTTATAACCGTGTGGCAGCCAAAGCCCACAAATAATGCCCCGCCAAACCCAAGAACCACAGCAGGCCGATATAGTTGTTATCCAAAAACACTTTAAAACAAGTCTGACGGTCGCGCGTTTTGATGGCATGGTATTGACCGATTTGCAGCCACACCACCGCAGGCAACATGATCCAATACGGCCATGTCGCGCCGATTTTCACGCCCAACACCGCCATCAGCGCGGTAAACCAAAAATGGCAGAGCATGGAAGCGGAAATATCGTGATCGCCGAACGTGATGGCCGAAGTTTTAATCCCGATTTTCAAATCGTCTTCCTTGTCCGACATCGCATAAATCGTGTCGTAGGCAAGCGTCCATAGAGCATTGGCGGTAAACATCAGCCACGCCGTAGAAGGCACGCCGCTGCGGACGGCGGCAAACGCCATCGGAATCCCGAAAGAAAACGCCAGCCCCAAATAAAACTGCGGCAGCGGGAAAAACCGTTTGGTAAAGGGGTAAGTCATCGCCAGAAACAGCGCGGGAACGCTCATCACCCAAGTCAACAGGTTCAGCGGCGTCATGCAGAGGGCGGCAAGCAGGCAGAGGATGACGGTCAGCAGAATCGCTTCCGTTTTAGAAACCAACCCGCGGGCAAAGGGGCGGTTTTTCGTGCGCTCGACCGAGCCGTCAAAATTGCGGTCAGCAAAGTCGTTGATCACGCAGCCTGCGCTGCGCATAAAGAACGTACCGGCGGTAAACGCCCAAAAAATATCCGCTTCCGGAATGCCTTCCGAAGCGACCCATAACGCCCAATAGGTCGGCCAAAGCAGCAGCAACGTGCCGATAGGCTTGTCGATGCGCATCAATTTACCGTATATGACCATCCGTCCGACGGCATAGCGCGGGAAAAAATGTAGGAGAACACGTCTTATCTTCATGCGAATGTGAAAAATATGTTATTGGTATAATAAATCAATTTGTAATTATTGCTTAGCGTATTATGTTCATTATAAATCAATTTTTAGATTTTACTATTTTATTTAGACCCTTATCCCCAACTTTTACAGAAAGATACAAAAACGGCATATCCGAGCCCTACACAAACTGCGCCAACCCCGCCAAAAAATATTCCGTCAGTTCCAACACCTCGCCATCCCAATCAAAATAAGACCTGCGGGCAGCGACAGGTCGTCTGAAATCATCCTGACCGCCAACGTTTTCCATCAGGCAAAACTCGAATGCCGAACGCTTCAAGGGCAGCGTACCGTCAAACAGCCGCTCGCCCAAAGGCTGCGTGCCGCAATCCAACACGCCGCGCCAGGCTTGCGATTGCGGGCTGCACGCGCTGCGCGCCTGTACGACGGGAACGCCGTCCAGATGCAGCAAAACGTCGCGGACGAATTGCGGGGCGGCGGTTTCGGCATGGTTTTCGCCAAACGAATTGCCCTGCCCGTCCAGTTCGCCCATATACAGCACTTTTACCGTAAAACTGCCGCCCAAGGCGCGTAAAGCGGCTGTCAGCGATTGTGCTTGACACAAAACGGCGGCGCGTTTGCCCCAGCCCTGCGGCAGTTCGTCGGGAAGTTTGTCTTGCCAATTCAAGGGGGGATTCATGGGGTTTAGATTGATGTGTTTCATGGCAAAATGAATAAATTTTCAGACGACCTCTAAATTTTAAAAGGTCGTCTGAAAACTTATTTAATAATCGGGGTGGCGAGAACAGCCAGAGTAAAGAATTTTACAATCATTTGAATACTGACTACACCCGTCAAAAGCTTTTTGTTCTGCTTTCTCTAGATAATCATCACTTTTTGCACTAGCGCTTTTACTGCCCACAGCAATCGCACTGCAAGCATTGCGAACTTCCGTCATCTTACGACAACCCTTTCCATCTCTATGCAATGGATTTTGACCGCCTCCTGCTTTAATGCAGTTTGCCAATGCCTCTTTATTGGCGGAACGATAGCCTTCAGTATTATTTTCTGCATAGCCAACGGCATCATTGGCAGGATTATAATAAATGACACCCCAGCGGTTCGGAATCTTGACGACTCGGTTTGTTTGCCCTATAGGTCGGTTATTGCCACTACAACCAGGTAGGTCAGGATGGTAAACGCAAGGATTACTCATCTCATTAGCTAGAATCAGTTGACTTAAGGTTACCATTATGAACGTTAAAAATAACTTTTTCATTATTAATCCTTTATTTTATTCCAGTGCTACCGTCATCTTTTTTTACTTCTATCCTTATTCACTCTAGGCGACCCATCCGAATTGGTCGGGCTGTTTCCACCTTGCAGAATGTTATAAGTATTGAACCCCAACGACGACCCGATCAGATTCCCCACCAGCAACGGCGCGGTGATCATCAGCGTACCCATCATCAGCCCCAAACCGCCCTGCATGATCGTAATCTGCACAATACCCAGTCACGATGGAATATTGCTTGTTTACTGCATAAAATTTTCAGACGACCTCAAATCTTAAAAAGACCGTCTGAAAAATCAAATCAATTAATAACGGTACTGAGGATGGCGCGAACAGCCTGAATAAAATATTTTGCAGCCATTTGAATATTTTCCGCAGCCTTCAAGAGCTTTCTGCTCCGCCTTCTCTAGATAAACATCATTTTTTGCAGCATAACTTTCATTACTAACTGCTATAGCACCACATTGATTACGATATTCGGTTACTGAACGACACCCTTGCCCATCTCTATGAGATGGATTTTTACCACCTCCCGATCTAATGCACATTTCTAGTGCCTCACGTCGAGCAGATTTATAACCTTCAGTATTGTTTTCTGCATAGCCCACCGCATCGTTGGCAGGATTATAATAAATGACACCCCAACGATTGGGAATATTAATTACCCGTCGTGACGCAGAAGAACCATTTGCCCCGCACCCTGCCAAATCAGGACGTTGAATACAGGGATTCATCACCGGATCATTGATGGCATTCAGCCCTTCGGCAGAGATAAATCCACTTAATACCATAGAAAATACTAAAAATATTCTTTTTACCATTTCATCCTCCATTTCTTACTACCAAAGACATTGTGTTACTCCCTTTATCCTTAATCCCAAGGCACATTAACAACGAACCCAAAAAACTTCAGTCCCTTGGAAATACTGCTTGGACGAATCATACAGCAAGCACAAGCTGAACCCCAGTTCCGTCAGTATCTCCAGCGACAGCGCAGTTTCGTTTAGCAGCAATGCTCCGCCACTTTTAATCGTTTTCAGACGACCTTTCGTCCGTCTCCACCTTATCCAACTCCATCCACTCCGCATCGGGAAAATCTGTTTTCAGACGACCCTTTAGATATGCCAAGCTGTCTTGGGCGATGTGTTTGTCGCGGCTGTCGTGGATGTGGTTGAAAATCAGGCTGTGCAAGCTGATGCCGTATTGTTTGAGCGCGGCGAAACTGAGCAGGGTGTGGTTGATGCTGCCGAGCCGTCCGCTGGTAACGAGAATGACGGGATAAGCCTGTTGCTGAACATAATCAATGGTTAACAGGTTTTCCGTCAGCGGAACCATCAATCCGCCCGCGCCTTCGACCAATACGATTTCGTATTGTGCCGCCAGCTGCTGCGTAGCGGCGCGGATTTTGTTCAAGTCCAAAGCCCTGCCGTCCAGACGGGCGGCGAGGTGGGGCGAAGCGGGATAGCTGAAGATTTCGGGCATGGTCAGCCGCTGTTTGTCGGCTTCCTGCATGGGTATGCCCATAATTTTGCGGTGGACGGCGATGTCGTCGGCGATGTTTTGGCAACCGGTTTGCACGGGCTTTTGCGTGATCACGCTTTTGCCCTGCTGCAACAATTGTTTTGCCAACACGCCGGTGGCGACAGTTTTGCCGATGTCCGTGTCTATGCCGCTGACGAAGTAAACGCCTTTCATTTGCTGTGTTCCTTCAAGATTTGTACGGTTTTGTCGGCAAGTTCGGTCAAGAGGTCGTCTGAAATGATGTAAGGCGGCATGAGGTACACCAGCCTGCCGAATGGGCGCACCCAAATGCCCTGCGCCACGCAGTCCGCTTGAAAACGCGCCATATCCACGCCTTTTTCCAGCTCGATCACGCCGATGGCACCCAAAACGCGCACGTCTTTCACGCCGCGGATGTCCCATGCGGTTTTCAGACGACCTTTCAGGATGCTTTCGATGCGGCAGATATTTGCCTGCCAATCTTGGGACAAAAGCAGCTTGACCGAAGCGCAGGCAACGGCACACGCCAGCGGATTTGCCATAAACGTCGGACCGTGCATAAACACACCCGCTTCGCCTCGCGAAATCGTTTCGGTGACTTTTTGCGAAGTGATTGCCGCCGCCAGCGTCATATAGCCGCCGCTCAAGCCCTTGCCGATACACATAATATCCGGCACGACCTGCGCGTATTCGCAGGCAAACATCTTGCCCGTGCGCCCGAATCCAGTGGCAATTTCGTCAAAAATCAACACGATATCAAATTCGTCGCACAAATCGCGCAACCCGCGAAGATACTGCGGATGATAAAAATACATGCCGCCCGCACCCTGCACGACCGGTTCCAAAATAAAGGCGGCAATATCCGCATGATGCGCTTCAAACAAGGCGCGGACAGGCTGCAAATCCGTTCCGTCCCATTCATCGTCGAAACGGTTTTTCGGATTATCGACAAAATAACGCTGCGGCAGAGCGCTGCCGAAAATATGGTGCATCCCCGTTTCCGGATCGCAGACGGACATCGCGTTCCAAGTATCGCCGTGATACCCGCACCGCACCGTCGCAATATTCTGCTTCGCCGTCAAACCCCGCGCCTGCTGGTATTGCACCGCCATCTTCAGCGCAACTTCTACCGAAACCGAACCTGAATCCGCATAAAAAATACGGTCCAGCCCCTGCGGCAAAATTCCGACCAATAATTTGCCCAGCTCCACCGCCGGCTCGTGCGTCAAACCGCCGAACATCACATGCGACATTTGCTTAATCTGCGCCTCAACTGCCTGATTCAAAACGGGGTGATTGTAGCCGTGTATCGCACACCACCAAGACGACATCCCGTCAATCAGCCGCGTACCGTCCGCCAATTCGATATGCACACCCTCCGCACGGCGCACCGGATAAACAGGCAACGGATCGGTCATGGACGTATAGGGATGGAGCAGATGGGCGCGGTCGAAATCGAGCAGGGAGGAAGTGTGTTCGGGCAACATATTTTCTGAGAAGGGTTTATATCAAATTCCGCTATTTTAACCCACTCTGATTAGATGAAAACCTGAAAAGTCTTTATTGAATAAGGAAAAGGTCGTCTGAAAACCTGTTTTCGGTGATGTGGTTCATATCCGACATAGTATGCAGAAAAATATCAGGCAGCCTTTTGTATGGCTGGAAGAAAATGGGCTGAACCGAGCGATTTGAGTAGGAAAATGCCGGATTAGCCGTGCTGGACTACGGTTGCTCATCCAGTATTTGTCGCAAAGCGGCAAACAGGTTGGTGCCGTTGGCAAATTGATAGAAATCGGGGCGGCCGGCTAGGAAACGGCGCAGTTCGCCGTATTGCTGCAGACGGAACAATACCAGCGCATAGAGTTCATTTTCCATGCCACCTTGTAACGGGCGACTTTGCATGAAGCGGCAGAAACCCTCTAAGTCAGGCACTTGCTGTGTAAAGCTGGCAATGTCGGCTTCTATTTGCCCGGCAGTCTGCCGCACCCAATCCAGCATTTGCTCAAGCGTAAAGTGGGCGAAGTCGGGTTCTTGTATGCGCCACTCGTCTTGTATCCCTGTCAAACCCAGTGATGGTTCTCCATTGAGTCGGCTGCTGAAGCTTTTCATCATCTCTTCTTCGCCGAAAAGTTTGAAAAACAACGAATCCAGACAATCCGGTTTGGCTTCTATGCGGATGGATACACGCTCATTGATGGGTTGACCGTTAAACACAGCCACCAAATAAGCCTGGACAACGCTGAAAATGTAGCCGTCTTTAACCCAATAAATAAAACCACCGGAGACCGTCTGAAAGCCGCGCGTTTTGAGTTCGGCTTTAAGTAATTGTTCCAGCCATTGACGTTTCACGCTATCGCGGAATTTTTCGCGCTTGTGTTCGGCTTGCACTTTGTCCCAAGCTTTGAGTAGAAGGGCGGGGAGGCGGTGAATATCTAGCATGATGATGCAGGTAAAATTTCAGGTAGCCCAAGGCTACCTGAAACCTTACAACTCAATCCCTTTCAACTTCGCCACGGTATTGATGTCTTTATCGCCGCGGCCGGACAGGTTGACCAGAATCACTTGGTCTTTGCCCATTTTCGGCGCGTTGGCGACTGCCCATGCGAGGGCGTGGCTGGATTCGAGCGCGGGGATGATGCCTTCGAAGCGGCACAACAAATCAAAGGCTTCGAGTGCTTCGTCGTCTTTGGCGACGGTGTATTCGACGCGCTTGATGTCGTTCAGGTGGCTGTGTTCCGGGCCGATGCCGGGGTAATCCAAGCCTGCGGAAACGGAGTGCGTACCCAAGACTTGGCCGTTTTCGTCCTGCATCAGGTAGCTGCGGAAGCCGTGCAGTACGCCGATAGGGGCTTTGCTGGTAATCGGTGCGGCGTGGTCGGGGGTATCCACGCCCAAGCCGCCGGCTTCCACGCCAACGAGGCGCACGTTTTCTTCGCCGATATACGGGTGGAACAGGCCGATGGCGTTCGAGCCGCCGCCGACGCAGGCAACGGCGACATCGGGCTGTCTGCCGATGGCTTCCTGCATCTGCGCTTTGGCTTCGTTGCCGATGACGCATTGGAAATCGCGCACCATTTCGGGATACGGCGCGGGGCCGGCGGCGGTGCCGATGATGTAGAACGTGTCGTCCACGCGGGCAACCCATTCGCGCATGGCTTCGTTCATCGCGTCTTTCAGCGTGCGGCTGCCGCTGTCGACGCTGACCACGTTTGCGCCCAATAATTTCATGCGGAACACGTTGGGCATTTGACGCTGGATGTCGTCCGCGCCCATGTACACGTCGCAAGTCATGCCGAAGCGGGCGGCGACGGTGGCGGAGGCCACACCGTGCTGACCCGCGCCGGTTTCGGCGATGACGCGTTTTTTACCCATGCGGCGGGCAAGCAATGCCTGACCGATGGTGTTGTTTACCTTGTGCGCGCCGGTGTGGTTCAAGTCTTCGCGTTTCAACCAGATTTGCGCGCCGCCCAAATGCTCGGACAATCGCGCGGCATGGTAAACGGGGCTGGGGCGGCCGACGTAGTGTTTCAAATCGTGGTGGAACTCTTCCCAAAACGACGGGTCGTTTTTCGCTGCTTTATAGGCATCCGCCAGCTCTTGCAAGGCGGGAATCAGTGTTTCGGAGACATAAAGTCCGCCGTGTTCGCCGAAAAAGCCCTTCTCGTCGGGCGCGTGGTAGTTTTTCATCGGATTTCTTCCTTGTCTGTTTTTTCAGACGGCCTCGGTCTGCTAAAGGCCGTCTGAAAGGGGAAATTGTCAGCAATTATAACTGTTTTTCACACAAACCCGCCATTTCGAAAAACGCCCGATACGCCGCCGCCTTTTTCGCCAAACTCAAAGGATAGGCGCGCGAAGTGGACGGCAGGCGGGTCAGGGTCAAATCCCGTCCGGCAAACGGAAACGGCACGGTTTCGCCCGTTTTCGGCATTTTGATGCCGCCGCCCTGAATATCGAGCAGGACTTCCGTCGCCTTACCGCCGGTGGTGCAGATATGGCGGCAGTCGGGCATCTGCGCCAACACCGCCGCCAAATCGACGGTTTCGACCACTTGCAAAAACTTGTCCGACGCATTGCCGTGTTCCCGCACCGCCTTCAACACAGTCGGACAGGACGCAATCCCCCGTTCGCGCAAAAACGCCTTAATTTTCTCCGCATCAAACGCTTTTTCAGCCGGCATCTGGAAATGCGCCGCATCATTAAAAAACACCAGCCCGTAGACGCGCCACATATCGTTTTGAAAATTCGGATAATGAAACTGCATCGCGCGTTTGTCTTCCTTGGGCGGAAACGTCCCCATCATCATTACCGTCGCCTGCGGCGGTAATAATGCGGGAAAAGGGTGGGTTTCGATTTCAAGCGGGGCGGACATCATGATTTCCTTGATAAAAAATATTGAACACAAAGCAGCCGGTTGCCGCCTTTTCAGACGACCTGCCGATTAATACTGATAGACAAGTTTTCTCCCCCAACAAGTTTCCGGCTGTTTCACATTATTCTCTTCCAACAATTCATTTTCCGCTTTCGGGCGGGCCGATACCGTCCAAATATCGGGCTGGCCAAGCTTCCAAGTCAGCAGGGAAACATTGTTGAATACACAGCCCAAAATATCGGTTTGTTTGGGTTCAATCTCTATTTCCACAATATTCTTTTTATCGTCCAGCGTTATCAAGCCTGTAAAAGGCATATTTTCAGAAGCCAACCATGCCAGCCAAACTTTGCCGGATTCAATGTATCTCACTTCATGCAAACCGAGCTTCACATTTTCGCCCAATTGCGGCACCGGCAGCGCGAAAGACTCATCCAGCTTACACCCCATCAGCCGGTAATCGTCAGGCGAAGGCGTTCGCTTATCCTTCGTACCGACATACTTCCACCCAAAATCTTCAGCGTCCACACGGCACAACCAACCTTCCGACCAAACCGGTTTCCGATCGGCTACTTCCGTCGGCTTCAGAAAGACGCCTTCGCCCATATTTTGGTCATAAAACTTCCGTTCCACCGCCTTAATCATCACGCCTTTCCATTCGACGGGCTTGGGGAAGACTGCATACTCGTAAGATTCAATATCCTTTTTCCACCGAAAATGCAACTTCGTTCCGGCGGGCAATGGAAAACCATCTACCACCGTATCTTCCCGAAGCACATACCCTTCCGGTTTTTGCTGCCCCATCCACACGCTCCACGCCTGCACGCCCAAACAGCACAGCAAAAACACGTTGAACCTGACAGCCATTGCTTTAAACAACGGTCTTTCAGCCTTCAACATCATCTCGACAAGCATCAAGCCCAGTATGGCGACCACCGTCAGCCAAATAAAGTTATAAAACGGCAGCATTGATTCTTTCTTTGTTCGTTATATTGAAATTTCTCTCGTTATCAAAACCATATTGCTTCAACTTACCTATTATAAATAAAAGGTCGTCTGAAACCCAATTTCAATAAAGTAAAAATACCCGAACAAAAATTTCAGACGCCCCCTGCCTTGTCCTGAAACAAGTTTACAAGCCGACAGACAACGTTATCGCAAACGGAACAGCCGCTTTAGCGATATGTTAGAATAAAACCACGAAACATAGAAAAGAAAGGTCTCAATGCAAAAAATTCCTATTGAATACTACAACCTCAATTTATTCGAACAACTGGACAGGCCTGTCATTGCTTTCGTAAAAAAAAGGCCGTTCAGGAAAGTGGAGAACCTTCATGTCTTTGCTTCAACAGAGGCATATGAAAAAGAAAGGAGAAAGTTTGAAATCACCGGCTACAAAGCGCAAACCATCCCTTTAGGCATGTCTCTTGATGCGGTTATCTGGCAACCCTATTATGTAAACCTTGTTATATCTGGACTTGATACATCGGACATTATCTTTTCCAAAGACGATTTGCAGCCCCTGAAAGACCTTATCGACAGCTTTTGCATTATGTTTGCAGCAACAAATGCCGAAATAGAAAATGCGAAAGCCTACGAGTTGATGAAAAACAAAACCGTTTATTTTCTCGGACAACTCCTTACCAAAGAGTTTAAGGTGGGAGACAGAATCGGTTTCGAAGGCATTCAAAGAGAATCAGACGGTAAACATTATGTATCCGTCAAATGTTTCCTGACTAGGGAAAGTGCTGAAAAATTCAATATGAACAACCGCCCCGTAACGCCCGCCAATTTGGGATACCTCAAATATTTCTGGTGCAAACCGGTCATTATCGAACCACACCGAGACTACTGGATTGAGTTTCTATAACACTGACAGAGCATCCATCGTTTGATAAGGAACTTATCCTCTCTTGAATCTTTCAGACGACCTTCTGCCCATACCGCATCAGCGTCATGCCGCCGACTGCCGCCGCGCAGCCCGCAACCAGCGAAATGTGCAGCGGTTCGCCCAAAACCCACGCCGAAGACAGCATACCGAAAATCGGTACGAGCGTAATATACGCCGCCGCGCTGCCTGCGCCCAAAGTCTTCACGCCTTCGAAATACCACGCGTAGGCCAATACCGTCGCACCGATGACCAGCCACGCCAATGCCGTCCAACCGCGTGCATCCATCGCCGCCATTGCCTCAAACGGCAATCCGTCCGTCCACAACGCCACCACCGACAACATCAGCGCGCCGATGAACGACGTTGCTGCCGTTACCGTCAACGCGTCTATCCCGCGCAAAACCGCACGCCCGATTAAAGTATAAGCCGCCCAGCAAACCACGCAGCCGAAAATCAGCCATTCCCCCGCCTTGATGCCGCCCGACAATACCGCCAACGGCTGTCCTTGCGTGACCGCCACAATGGCACCGCTGACCGCCAGCAGCATACCCGCCAAAATCTTCGCGTTTAAACGCTCGCCGAAAAGCCAAGCTGCCAGCAGAAGCGTCAGCACGGGATTCACCGCCACAACCACCGCCGCCTTACCCGCCGGCATCGCCTGCAAACCCAACATAAAAAACACCGCATAGCCGCACACCCCGACGGAAGCGGCTGCTGTCAAGCCCAGCCATTGCCGTGCCGACAAAGCCGCAAAAGTCGCGAACCTGCTGCGCGCAAACAACCAACCCAACAGCAAAATCGAAGCCAGCACAAACCGAACCGCCCCGCCCGTCAGCGGCGGCAGCGACTGACCCAGCATCCGCCCCATCGGCCAAGACGCACCCCACAATACTGCCATCCCCAGCAGTTTCAAATGTACAGAATAACGTTCCATCTCATTCCTTTTATCGACAAAGGCCGTCTGAAAATGTTTCAGACGGCCTTTATCCACTTAGGATTTTACAATACGACCATTAGGGTAAATACTGCGGTAAGCAATATAAGGGGACAGCAGTAAAACTGCGCTGACAGGTAGGAATAGTAAAAGTATGATCATGATAATCCACTGGCCTAACATGCTGCCTAATACGCCCCACATAAAAGAATAGAGAGCCACACCTACAACATAAACTAATATTGCAGGAATATTACACATAGCCGCTTTAACATTAGCTTTAATAGCCTCCCATGGCTTCAGACCATCTAAAACAATCAAAGCGGGGGTTAATAAAAATATAGACAAAAGGACAATAACAATCAATACAACACCTATCATCATTGCCCAATGACCTGCAAAATATAGCGGAATGATAAGCAAACTAACAGCTATACTGAACAGCACCTGAAGTAACAATAAAATGAAAAAACTCATTTTTTTATCTAAAAAAACAATAAAAAAATCTTTCACATCAAATGCTTTTCCATTATTGATATTGTTAGCAACATACATAGCTCCGCCTACTAAGCATGAACCCACCCAGCTGAATACAATACCTTTTAAACTAGAAAGCGCATTAATTCCTAGTAAGTCAATAATAGAAACCACAAAGCCTACGACCATATAAGCCAATAATACGCCTATCCATTTCCACGGATGAAGTTTGAAAATACCGAAAGCGTCGGTAATCCACTTGATGCCTGCAGAAGCAGGAAGGCGTTTGGGTTCGTGATATCGAACTTCCTGTGAAGTGGGTATTTGGTTTTCCATAAAATTCCTATTATAAAATCAAAAATTTAAACACAATAAAGGCAGCCAGTGCATACTGACTGCCTTCTTACCAATTATTTTGCCTGCCAAGAATCTTTCAGTGTCACAGTGCGGTTAAACACCGGTGTGTCTTTGCTGTGGTCTTTGCGGTCGGTCACGAAATAGCCGATACGCTCAAACTGCCAACGGCTCTCAGCAGGTAGGTTTTTGGCTGCGGGTTCGGCGTAGGCGGTGATTTCTTTGACGGACTCGGGGTTGAGGAAATCGGTAAACGGCAGATAGTTGCCGTCTTCGCCGCGTACGGCATCGGGACGCTCGACGGTAAAGAGCCGGTCATACAGGCGGACTTTGATTTCGGCGGCGTGTTCGGCGGAAACCCAGTGAATCACGCCTTTGACTTTTCTGCCTTCTGGATTTTTGCCCAAGGTGTCGTGGTCGATGCTGCATTTGAGTTCGACAACGTTGCCCACTGCGTCTTTCACGACTTCGTCGCACTTGATCACATAGCCGTGACGCAGGCGCACTTCTCCGCCGAGTGTCAGGCGTTTGAAGCCTTTGGGCGGATTTTCCGCAAAGTCGTCCGCTTCGATATAGATAGTTTGTGAAATAGGTACTTCGCGCTCGCCCATTTCTTCGTGATTGGGGTGGAACGCGGCGCGGCGGCTTTGGGTTTTGCCGGCTTCAAAGTTGGTCAGAGTCACTTTGAGCGGGTTCAAAACCGCCATCAGGCGCGGGGCGGAGTTTTCCAGCTCTTCGCGAATCGCGCCTTCCAATACGCTCATATCGACGATGTTTTCAGATTTGGAAATACCGGCACGTTTGGCAAACAGACGCAGGCCCTCGGGCGTGTAGCCGCGGCGGCGCATACCGGAAATGGTCGGCATACGCGGATCGTCCCAGCCGGAAACATGACCTTCTGAAACCAGTTGGTTCAGCTTGCGTTTGGAGGTGATGGAATACAAAAGCTCCAAACGGGAAAACTCGTATTGGCGCGGGCGGGTGGCGTGCGGCGCGGGGATGTTGTCCAACACCCAGTCGTACAGCGGGCGGTGGGCTTCAAATTCGAGCGTACACAAGGAATGTGTGATGCCTTCGATGGCATCGGAAATGCAATGCGTGTAGTCGTACATCGGGTAGATGCACCATTTGTCGCCGGTGTTGTGGTGATGGGCGCGGCGGATGCGGTAGATGACCGGATCGCGCATATTGATGTTGCCTGATGCCATGTCGATTTTCAGGCGCAGGGTTTTGCTGCCGTCGGGAAACTCGCCGTTTTTCATGCGCGTGAACAGGTCGAGGTTTTCTTCGATACTGCGGTCGCGGTAAGGGCTGTTTTTGCCCGCTTCGGTCAGCGTGCCTCGGTATTCACGCATTTCTTCGGGCGTCAAATCATCGACATACGCTTTGCCGTCTTTGATTAAACCGACGGCGTAGTCGTAAAGCTGGTCGAAATAATTGGAAGCGAAACGCGGCTCGCCCGCCCAATGGAAACCGAGCCACTCGACGTCTTCTTTGATGGCGTTGACGTATTCGTCGTTTTCTTTTTCGGGGTTGGTATCGTCGAAACGCAGGTTGCACAAGCCGTCGTAAATATACGCCAAACCGAAGTTCAGGCAGATGGATTTGGCGTGGCCGATGTGCAGGTAGCCGTTGGGTTCGGGCGGGAAGCGGGTTTGGATGGCTTCGTGTTTGCCGCTTTTGAGGTCTTCTTCGATGATGGTGCGGATGAAATGGTTGTCCGCGAATTGGTCTTTATTGAGCATAATGGTTCTTTATTGGGAAGGGATTGGGTTTCAGACGACGTATCTATAAAAGGTCGTCTGAAAAGGGCTTTATTGTACCCGACTTGACTCTATCGTTATAGTGGCGCACTCAAAGCGGCACAGGTTCGGCAACCAGCCATTCTACGCCCGCATCGCCCAAAACCTTCTGCATGACGGCTTCAGGTACGCGGTCGGTAAATACTTTGTCAAACGAGCCGATATCGCCCAGTCTGACCAAAGCATTGCTGTTGAATTTGCTGTGGTCCACGCCTAAATACCTGACCCGCGCATTGGTCATCATCGCCTGCATGACGCTGACTTCTTTATAGTCGTAGTCCAAAAGCGAGCCGTCGCTTTCCACGCCGTGCGTACTCATGACGGCATAATCGACTTTAAACTGATTGATAAAATCGACCGTCGCCACGCCCGTAATCCCGCCGTCCAAGGGGCGCACGACGCCGGAAGTGATGATGACGGTGTAGTCGGTGCGCGCGGACGTGATGGAGGCGACGTAAATATTGTTGGTGATAATCCGCAGGTTTTTACGCTGCTTGACCAACTCGGCGGCAACGGCTTCCATCGTCGTGCCTATGCTGATAAACAGCGACGAATTGTCAGGAATGTGGGCGGCAATCAGGCGGGCGATGGCGTTTTTTTCATTTTGGCAGTGTTTTCGCTTGCCTTGAGCCACGCCGCCGGAAATATCGCCGACCGACGCTCCGCCGTGATAACGCTTCAACTGCCGCGTTTCACTCAATTCCTGTATGTCGCGGCGTATGGTCTGCGGGGTAACGTCCAAGGCTTCCGCAAGCTGCTCGACCGTCATGAAATGCTGCTCGCGCACCAGAGCGAGGATGTGTTCGTGTCTTTGTATTTTTGGTTTCATCTGGATTCGTTTCCATTCGTTCCGGTTCGTTTGAATTCGGATTGTACGCCTTTTGCCCAAAATCGGAAAAGGCTGCCGCCGATTCGGCTTTACCCAAAACCAAAGGTCGTCTGAAAACCTGAATCCCGGTTTTCAGACGACCTTTTTGCTGTGTCCGTGTTATTCCGCTTCGTATTTGCGTTCCAAACGCTCCACGCACGCGCTTAAGTGTTTGCGCATGACTTTGACCACGCGGTTGCGTTTGCCGTTGACCAGCAGGTCGAGGATTTCGCGGTGTTCGGAATGGGTGTGGGTGTTGATGGTGCGCTTTTCATGACGCTGCGCATCGAAGACGGCGACAATGAGTGAAGAGCGGGCGCACAGGGTGTTCATGATGTCGAACAAGACATTGTTGTCGATCAGGCGCGCCAGTTCGACGTGGAAGGCGTTGGACAGGCGGTTCCAACCCACGCGGTCGCCGCTGTCAGATGCCTGTTCTTCACGCTCGATCATGGCGTAGAGCGGCTGGAGGCGGGTTTCCAAATCGGGCATATCGGACAGGAGGTTCAAAATCATGCTTTCCATTTCGATACGCGCGTTGAACACGTCCTGCATTTCCTTCAAATCGGGAACATGGACGAACGCGCCGCGATTGGGCTGCAAATCGACGATTTTGTCGTGCGCCAACAGGGACAGCGCGCCACGCACGGTATTGCGCGAGCAAACCATTTGGCGGCACAGCTCGGATTCGGTCAATTTTTTGCCGGGCAGTAAAACATGGTCGGTAATGCCGTCAAGTATAAGGGCGTAAACGCGGAACAGCTCCGAATCGTGCCTGCCTGCCGGCATCATGGAAGAAGGGGTAGGCGCATGGAGGGTATCGTTATCGGTATTCATTATTTAAGCTCTCCTCATAGTCTGGCGTGTCATATCGTTTGAAATAACAGAAATTTTTCAGCAGCGGCAAACCGCCCCGTGTCGCTTTTTGCTTGATTCCATTTCGATATAGCACAAAATCTGATTAAGATATAATTAAAAATTGTTGACAATCTCTAGTGAAGCTTGCACAATATCCTCACAAGGCCAAGTTATGAAGGCTGATAGAGAGAGAATCCACAATAAGCAAGCAGATATATTCATAGTGTAGCGTGAATATATCTGCTTTTTTGTCGGGCGGGCTTTATTCACGCTTTAACAATATTCCGCCTCTAAACGCTTTTCAGACGACCCCTGAAGGATACGGGGGTCGTCTGAAAAATTACTCCGCTTCGACGGTTTCAAAACTGTGGGTGATTTTCGCCGCCTTGCCCAGCATAATCGAGGCGGAACAATATTTTTCGGCAGACATCTGCACGGCGCGCTCGATGGCGGATTCGGTCAGGTTGTGTCCGATGACTTTGAAATGAATGTGGATTTCGGTGAACACGCGCGGGGCATCGTCGGCGCGCTTCGCGGTAACCGTCGCCTGGCAGTCCACCACCTTTTGACGCTGCTTCTCGGCAATCATCACGACATCGATGCTGGAACAGCCCGCCACACCCAAAAGCAGCATTTCCATCGGGCTGGGACCGCGTTTCGCCTGCCCTTCCGCCGCCGCGCCTTCCATGACGACGCTGTGTCCGTTTTCGGTCGTGCCGACAAAGCACATTCCGTCTATCCATTTTGATGTAACTTGCATGATGTCTCTTCCGCGAAGTTGAAGTTGGTTTGCCCAATATTGTAAACAAATTTGACTGATAAATATAGCAAGAGGTCGTCTGAAATTTCCGTTTCAGACGACCTTATTCAATCCCGATAAGCCCAATGATTGACCGGACCGTGTCCCGCACCGATGTTCAAAGGGTTGCGAATCGCCTCGGTAATGTATTTTTTGGCGGTTTGCACGGCTTCCAGTGTTTCGAAACCTTTTGCCAGCTCGGCGGCGATACAGGCAGAGAATGTACAGCCCGTACCGTGCGTATGCGCCGTCGGAAAGCGGCGGTCGGCAAATTCAAACACGTCATCCGGCGTAAACAGCCAGTCGGTGCAGTATTCGCTGCGGCTGTCGCCCAAATGCCCGCCTTTAATCACCACGTTTTTCACGCCGCAATCCTGCAGGATTTTGGCGGCGCGTTCCGCATCTTGGCGGCTTTCAATACGCACGCCCGTCAAGGCTTCCGCTTCGGGCAGGTTCGGCGTCAGAATGTCGGTATCAGGCAGAAGCAGGCGTTTCATCGCTTCGACGGCGGAATCCTGCAACAGCGGCGCGCCGCCTTTGGCAATCATCACCGGATCGAGGACGCGCTTGCCGAAACGGCATTTTTTCAGATTTTCAGCAACGCATTCAATCACTTGAGCCGTACCCAGCATCCCGATTTTATAGGCGCGGATTTCAAAATCGGCGCGGACGGCTTCGATTTGCGCAGCAATGATGTCGGTCGGAACTAGATGCACCGCCGATACGCCGAGCGTATTTTGCGCGGTCACGGCGGTCAGCACGCTGGTGCCGAACACGCCGCGCATCTGAAACGTCTTCAAATCCGCCTGTATCCCCGCCCCGCCGCCGGAATCCGAGCCGGCGATGGTCAGCGTTTGGACGAATGTTTCTTCCATTTGGCTTCTCCTATTGTTTGGTTTGATGAAACGGTTCGGATAGCGGTTTGAAGTTTTTTGCGTTTGTTTGGACCTGTCAGCCCAATTTTTTTAATTCTCGGCTCAAAATGCCGTGTATTTCCAGCGCCGTTTCATAGCGGTCTTCTTTGGCGGGAACCGGCTCCAGAAAATGCAGCTCCACCTTGCTGGAAGGCTGGCTGATGATCATACAGATGGATTGCCACAGGCTGGTATCGCCCACATAAGCCGCCTGAAGGTTCGGACTGGTGCCGTCGGGATTGGGGTAGCGGCAGAGCATGGGGATAATGGGAACGCCTGCGTCGTAGGCGGTTTGGAAAAAGCTGGGCTTGAACGGGAGGATTTCATAACCTTCCGTACTCGTCCCTTCCGGGAAAATGGTCACGGTATCGCCGTTTTTGAGGGCTTCGGTTACCGTGGCGATTTTAGCGGTATTGCCTTTGGTGCCTTTATTGCGTGAAACGTAAACGGTCTGCGCCTGCGTGGCGAGATAGCCGACTACCGGCCATTTGGCGACATCGTCTTTCGCCACAAACCGACCCGGAAATGCACCGTTGACCGCCATGATGTCCAACCAAGAGATATGGTTGCTGATTAACAACTGCGCCTGCCCTTCCTGAGGCAGTGCGCCGAAGGTTTCCAGCTTCATGCCGCATGAAGCGAGGACGCGCAGCGACCAGATTTGGATGGCACGCAGTTTGCGCCGTTTGCTGTAAAAGGGAAACAGGAAGAACATTTCCGCCATACCGTAAAGCAGGCAGATGCCGATGCAGAGCAGGCGGAAGGTAAAACGTAGTTTGGCAATCATAAGGTTGTGGTGTGTACAATCTTGGTATAGGGTGAAACCGCTAAAAATCAGTTATTTGCTGATTTCACAATAGTTGAGGTCGTCTGAAAAGGTTTTCAGACGACCTTTTGGTCTTTATGGTTTAGGGGCGAAACGTTGGAGGTAACGGTCTGCCAGGCGGGTGATGTCCATCATGATGAGCACGTCGGCGCAGTTGAATGCTTCATCGACACAAGGCTCGCCGCAGAACCATGCGCCCGCATTGAGGTAACCTTTAATCAGCGGCGGGACGTCCGGTTTGTCCGACGGGGTAATTTCGTCCCACTTGAGCGGATTGAGCGGCTTGACGCACCATTTTTCAGGCGCGAGGTATTTGGATTTCAGGGCATGATACAGACCCGCCGCATCGCTGCCGCCGTCGTGCATATCAATGCTGCCGCAGCCTATCATGAAGCGCAGGTTTTCGTCTTTCATGAATTTGACCAAACCCGACCACAAAAGCATGACCAAACCGCCGTTGCGGTAGTCGGGATGGGTGCAGGCGCGGCCGAGTTCGACGGTTTGCGGCAAGATGTCTTTCAAAGGGGATAGGTCAAATTCGTGTTCGCTATACCAGCCGCCGACTTTTTTGGCGGTTTCTTCGGTAATCAGGCGGTAGCAGCCGATGACTTCTCCGGTTGCGTCGTCAAAAGCCAAAAGGTGGTGGCAATGTTCGTCGTACGGATCGACATCGCGACCGTCGTCGCTTTCGATTTCCGCCCCCAGTTCTTGGGCGAATACTTGATAACGCAAGCGTTGTGCTGCTTCAATTTCCGCCTGCGTTTCCGCAAGGCGCACGCTCAGACCGATTTTGGGGCCGGTTTGGTTGAAACGGCTTTGGGACATGAATTTTCCTGTCTTGTACATTGGATAATCGATTTGCGATTATAGCGGATATAGGGCGGAATTTATATTGAGTTCGGACAAGTGAAGCAAATTAGGGATGAAATGACTATGCAAAAAGAATTTTTTACAACAGAATGGGGACAACAGTTTTCAGACGACCCCTCCCCTGTTTTTAAAACATCCTGCATCCCCTTTCCCCAATACATACAAACCCTTCATTGAAATCCCACCGCATGATTAAAGGAAGGCAAAGTGTGTATCAACCAAGAGGCTACCTGAAAAACGTTTTATGTTTTTCGGGTAGCCTCTTGCCAAATTGCCTATTCCTTTCTTATTATTCCGCCCTTCATTTTAATGACAGGAAAACGCATTATGCCCTCCAAAATCTCCATAGGCCGTGCAGCCCTCCTTGCCGGTCTCGTTTGTCTCACTGTCGGCTGTGCCAGCTTGGACAAACGTATGAAACGTTTCGTCGGCAAACCTATCGATGCCGTTATCAAATCCTATGGCGTCAAACCCACAGAAGGTGGAGTCAAATCGGAAAACGACCGCTATGCCTACCTCTGGCGCTATACCTACTATTCCTACGCTGGACGTGAATACGAAGGCAGCAGCCAATACGGACCCATCATTACCAACTACTATAGCAACGTCTGCTACGGACAAGACCAAGACCGCATTTTCTACACTGACGATCAAGGCATCATCGTAGATTATTATTGGCAAAACAGCGATAAATGGCGCGTGAATTGCAGTACTCACCAAATCGGCCGGTATTTCCGAAGATCCCTGTAATCAAACACATCCCTCAAACTACGTTAGCGCGTTTAATATGAAGGAAACAGTTAGCCGCAACGAAACCCAATCCAATTAAACAGTTGGAAAATATAGTGGATTAACTTTAAATCAGGACAAGGCGACGAAGCCGCAGACAGTACAGATAGTACGGAACCGATTCACTTGGTGCTTCAGCACCTTAGAGAATCGTTCTCTTTGAGCTAAGGCTAGGCAACGCCGTACCGGTTTAAAGTTAATCCACTATAAAAATGGGACAAGACGGCAAACTTTAAAGCAGACGGATAATAAAACCGCCCGAATGTTCTGCCAAACAAGACATTCGGGCGGTTTGTTTCCGTTTCTTCAATCAAAAATTAGCTTAGAACTTCCATTCCAGCGATACGGCGTAGTTGCGGCCGGGCGCGCGGTAGCGGTCCAAGCCCTTGCCGTCGCGGTCGACCCCGTTGGTGGTGCTGTAACTGTACAAACCGCGCAGGGAATCCCAAGTGGTGTCTTTGCGGTTGAACAGGTTGTACACGCCCGCACGCAGGGTCAGGTTTTTCACCGGTTTGTAGAAGCCGTACATATCGAACACATAAGCCGATTTGTTCAGCCACGGGTAATCCTGCACTTTTTTCTGCAAAGGCGTACCCCAGCCGTTGTTTTCATAAACGGTGTATTGCGCATCTTTCGCCTTTTTCGCGCCCAAATAGGTCAGGCGGGAGAACACGCCCCATTTTTCGCTCGGACTTTCATAGTCGATACCGGCAATCACTTTCAGCGGCTGGGTGGACAGCAGGCTGTTGTCGCCCGACAGCTTGCTTTTCGCGTAACCCACGGAACCAAACAGCTTCCAGCCTTCAGGGACAAAAGAGACTACTTTGTCCAAATTCAGACGACCTGTCAGCTCAAGACCGCGAACCCTTGCCTTGTCGATATTCTGCATCTGCCAATCCAGTTTTTCGGTGTAGGGGGCGCTGCACAGACCGTAGTAATAATCCATCTGGGTGCAGCCGGGTTCGCCGCTGGCGGTCAGTTTCTGCTCTTCAGACAGGAAATTGCGGTAGTTGCTTTGATACAGGTTGGCATCCAGCGTACCTTTTTCGCCGCGTCCTTGCAGGGAGAGGGTGTGGGTGGTGCTGCGCTCGGCTTTCAGGTTAGGATTGGGCAGCCAATTACCCGAACCGTGGTTGTAGGTGAAATACACTTCGGACGCATTGGGGACACGGTAGCCGGAAGTGATGTCGTAACCGACACGCCAAGCCTGATTCAGTTGCGCCGCCAAGCCGGCGAAACCGCTCCAGCCGCTGTAAGTATTGGGTGCGGGCGGTGTTTTGTCGCAGGCATGACAGTCGGCATTCAGTTGCTGCGGCGTCATTTTGGTGTGGTCGTAACGGATGCCCGCGCGGCTTGAAAACACATTGTTCCATTGGATTTGGTCGGACAGCGAGAAACCGTAGTTGGTGGTTTTCACCGGATGCTGGATGGTGCTGGTGGTTCGGACGATGCGGCCGCTGAAGAAATAATCGTCGCGGTTTAAATTTTCAAAATCACGGCGGCTGGCAAAGGCCTTGAACGACAGGCGGTGCTGCCCGCCCAGTTGTAGCGGCTGGCTGTCCAAACGCAGGGTGATGCGTTTGAAGCGGGTGTCCATGCTGCGGTTGTATATTTCGTCCAAATCCTTCTGATTGTAGTTGCGCGTCCAGGTGGAATAATCCATCGGGAACGAGCCTTTGTTGTTAACCGCCGCCACTTTGGTTTTCTGATAATCGAAGTCTGCCTTCAACAACGACAACCAATTTGAATCAGGCGTCCATTCGTAAAACAGGTTGGCATTGCGCCGTTTGTTTACATCGTCGGCTTCGCGCCAGGAAGAATCGGTCAGGTTATAAGACTCTTCAACCGTGTAATTGTGCCCCTGCTGGCCGTTGAGCGATGCGCCGATACGGTGGTTCTCATTAATCTGATAACCGATTTTGGCCAAGAAGCTGTGGTATTTGTGTTTGGACGGATCAGGAATGCCGCGTGCCGAACCGCGGATATTCGTGCCGCTGCCCTTGCCTTCCACCGCATAGCCGCGGTTGCCCGCGCTTTCGGTTTCATGGCCGCGCCGTTGTGAATACAGCAAGGCTGCATCGACGCTGCCGTTATCCATGCCGAAGCCGACTGTGTTCGTCCATTCGCGGTTGCGGCTGCTGTAACCGTTTTTCATCATCACGCCGAACTGCCGCTCCGGCAGCAGCAAATCATGTCCTTGCAGGGTTTGGTAATTCACACCGCCGCCCAAGGCGCCGCTGCCGGTATTGAAAGAGTCCGCCCCTTTCACGATGTCGATGTTGCGCACCAGTTCAGGGTCGATGGACAAACGCGAACTGTTGAAATTGCCGTAACGGGCATACAGTGAGTTTTCTTCCGAATCAGGCAGGCTCACGCCGTCAATACTGACGCCGACACGGTTGCCTTCCACGCCACGAATGGCAAAGCCTTTTTGATGGCGGCCGCTGTCGCTCAGACCGACATCGGTGGAATAGCGCACCAAGTCTTTGTTGTCGCGTATCATTTCCTGTTGGATACGGCCGAGGTTGACCCGTTCCACGGCGGCGGGCGCGTTGCGATGCCCTTTTACCGTTACCTGTTTCAGTTCGGCTTGCATGGGCTCGGCAGCCGTTGATTGCGCAGCATTATCCGCCGCAAACACGGGATTGCCGAAAATACTGCCGACAAGGGCGGCAATAGGGAGTATGTGTGATGATTTCATGGTTCAAAACCTCAAAAACAATAAAATTGACCAATATTCAGCTTAATTCAACAATGAAAATTTTTGATAATCATTTATATTTCTATTGAAAGCAATGACGAATATAAATCCCTGTAACGGATGGCCAATAAATTTTTAAATACGGAAACGGAAACCGGATAAAAGCGGCCTTCCTTGCCCATACCATATGTAAGGGGTTGATATTTCAGACTTCAACTGTTTTCCGGCGCAAAATATTGCGCCGGAAAACATATCGCTAGTCTATCAATAATCTGCATTTAGTGGCGGTGCGGAACAAAGCCTTCCGGAGCTTCCGCGCCTTCAGGCAGGCCGAAGGTTTCGCGCAGAACGACTTTGTAGAACGCAAACGCATCTTTTGCACCTTGAATTGCCTCGGCTTCGGCTTCGGGGCTTAAGTCCAAAGCATTCAAATGTTCGACAAAGGCACGCCAATGTTTGCCGCGTCCGTTCGGATGGGGAGCGAGGTGGCGCGCACCGTGTTCGCCGTTGTAATCCAGCTTTTGCGCGTGTTTAAACAAAAATGCCGCGCCCAAATTGGAACCTTCGGCGCAATACAGCCAGCCGATGGCTTTGTTGCCGGTTTCATGCGGCAGCGGTTTGCCGTATTCGTAAGGCTTGTCGCCCAAATCCGCCAAGTCTTGCGTTACCGCGTCGTAACGCGCCATGTATTCCAGCTCGGGAATGGCTTTGTTCAACTCGGGGTCTTTATAGATATGATCGACCGCTTTGTGGAACACGGATTGCAGTTTCAAGAATTTGATGTAGTTCTCTTTGTTGGTAAACGGCTCGACAGACATAACCAAATTGTCCACGCTGTCGTGAATGGTGGCGGTTTGCTCTTTCAGCCGTTTGGCAAAAGTCAGTTCTTGTGTTTCGCTCATGTGAATATCCTTTGATGATCTACGAAATTTAATTGACGGTTTTGACAAAACCCGTACAGCAGGTTTTTCAGACGACCTCAAATGAAGGCTGCCCGAATCAATAAAAAATAAGTGATGGAAAATCTGTGTTTGAGAATGGAAATTTATGATTTTTAAGATATTTAGGTACTGAGTCGTTTACGAATGAACAAATGAAATCTGTCATATTACAAAACAATTTAGGAATATATATCATTTCTATTACATCATCAAGAATTTAACTTGCGATTATTTACATAAATCTGTTGTTTCTACATATTTGCAACAAATATGGCAAGGGGTCGTCTGAAAGCGTTTCAGACGACCCCGAATTGATTGCAAACAATACTATTCACATAGTCATAATTTATTTTCCAGACACTGTCTCCCCCATATGTAAGCAATTTGGGCTATCCCTATGTTTTCCTTTATAATACCTGCCTCTTTGACCTCTTCCCTCCTCCATGAAACCGATTCCTAGCTATACGCGCTGGTGGCGTTATAAATCCTACCTGCCCGACGCATCGCTGCCGGCGCATACGGTGGATTGCCCGGACTGCGGCAACCGCATGGATATTCCGCGTCTGCGGCAGGGGCAGGAAGCGCATTGTCCGGTGTGCAATCATGAAGTGGTTGAGGTGGAAAACAATCCTTATGTTGCGCCGCTGGCTTACGCGACGACTTCGCTGATTTTGATGGCGTTTGCGTACAGCATGGTTTATATCCGCGTGGAACTCTTCGGCGTAACATCCGTCCTGTCGCTGCCTGAAATGATGCGGCTTTTGATTTATCAGGATTACGGTTTTCTGGCTGAAGTGATGTTCGTCCTCACTTTCGGTGCACCGGTATTGTTTTTGTTGCTTTGTTTGTACGTTTATACCGCGTTGGTGCGCGAGCGGGCGTATCCTGCGTTGCAGTTTGCGACGCGGGTTTTGGTCAGGCTGCGTCATGCGATTATGGTGGATGTGTTCTTTATTTCCACTTTGGTGGCGTATATCAAGCTCTCGTCTGTGGCGGAGGTTGAATTCGGCTCGGCGTTTTATTTGATGTTTGCGCTGTCGGTCATGCTGATTCGGACTTCGGTCTCGATTCCGCAGCATTGGGTTTATTATAAAATCCACAGGCTGACGAGCGGGGATGCGGTGCAAACGGCATCCGACGACAAAACCTGTTGCAGCCGCTGCCTGTATTTCCGCGATAAAGACGAGCAGCCTTGCGAGGTCTGCGGTGCGGATTTATACCGCCGCCGCCCGAAAAGCCTGAGCATTTCGCTGGCGTTTTTGATTGCGGCGTTTATCCTGTATTTCCCCGCGAATATTCTGCCGATTATGATTTCGTCGAACCCTACCGCGCTGGAGGTCAATACGATTTTCAACGGCATTGTGTATATGTGGAACGACGGCGACAGGCTGATTGCGGTGATTATTTTCAGCGCGAGTATTTTGGTGCCGGTATTGAAGATTATTGCGATGGCGGTTTTGATTGCGTCTGCTTATTTCAAACCGCCGATGAGCGCGCCGAAAATGTCGGTGCTTTACCGGATTACCGAATCCATCGGCCGCTGGTCGATGATTGATATTTTTGTGATTATTATTTTGATGAGTTCGTTCCACACCAACATGGCGCGCGTCGTCCCCGGCGGTGCGGCAGTTTATTTCTGCCTGGTGGTGGTATTGACCATGCTGTCTGCCTATTATTTCGACCCCCGTCTGATTTGGGACAGGCAGCAGCAGCTTTCAGACGACCCCGATTCCGACGATAACCAGAAACAATGAAAAAACACGATTCTTCTCAAACGCATCGCGCACCAGCGCGCGTCAAAAAAACCAATGTCTTCACGTCTATCGTGTGGCTGATTCCGCTGATTGCGCTGATTGCGGGCGGCTGGCTGCTGGTAAAGGACATCCGCAACCGAGGTCCGGTCGTCACGCTTTTGATGGACAGCGCGGAAGGCATTGAAGTCAACAATACGGTAATTAAAGTGTTGAACGTCGATGTCGGACACGTTACCCGCATCAAACTGCGCGACGACCAAAAAGGCGTGGAAGTCACCGCCCAGCTTAACGCCGATGCGAAAGACCTCATCCGCAGCGATACGCAGTTTTGGGTGGTGAAACCGCGTATCGACCAAAGCGGCGTAACCGGTTTGAGCACGCTCCTGTCCGGCTCGTATATCGCGTTTACGCCGGGCAAAAGCAATGAAACGAAGGATGTATTTGAAGTGCAGGACATCCCGCCGATTGCCGCCATCGGGCAAAGCGGTCTGCGCCTGAAGCTGGTCGGTCAAAACGACAAAATCCTCAACGTCAGCAGCCCCGTGCTTTATGAAAACTTTATGGTCGGACAGGTAGAAAGCGCGCATTTCGAGCCTGCCGACCAAACCGTGCATTACACCATCTTCATCCAAAGCCCGAACGACAAACTGATTAATTCGGAAAGCCGCTTTTGGCTGGAGAGCGGCATCAATATCGAAACCACAGGCAGCGGCGTGAAACTCAATTCCGCTCCCCTGCCTGCGTTGCTTTCCGGCGCGATTTCGTTTGATTCGCCAAAAACCAAAAACAGCAAAAATGTGAAAAGCGAAGACAGTTTTACGCTTTACGACAGCCGCAGCGAAGTGGCAAACCTGCCCGATGACCGTTCGTTGTATTACACCGCGTTTTTCAAACAATCCGTGCGCGGTCTGACCGCAGGCTCGCCCGTGGAATATAAAGGACTGAATGTGGGCGTGGTTTCCGACGTTCCCTATTTCGACCGCAACGACAGCCTGCATCTGTTTGAAAACGGCTGGATTCCCGTGCGCATCCGCATCGAGCCGTCGCGTATGGAAATCAATGCCGACGAACAAAGCAAAGAACATTGGAAACAACAATTCCAAGCCGCTTTGGGTAAAGGTCTGACCGCCACCATCTCCAGCAACAACTTGATTACCGGCAGCAAAATGGTCGAACTGACCGACCAGCCTTCGTCTTCGCCCAAGCTGCGACCGCACACCGTTTACGCAGGCGATACCGTCATTGCCACACAAGGCGGCGGTTTGGACGATTTGCAGGCGAAAGTGGCGGATTTACTGGAGAAATTCAACAATCTGCCGTTGGATAAAACCGTTGCCGGGTTGAACGGTTCGCTCGCCGAACTCAAATCCACCCTCAAATCCGCCAATGCCGCCCTAAGCTCCATTGACAAACTGGTCGGCAAACCGCAAACGCAAAACATTCCGAACGAGCTGAACCAAACCCTGAAAGAATTGCGCCAAACCCTGCAAGGCGTATCGCCGCAATCGCCCATCTACGGCGACGTGCAAAATACCCTGCAAAGTTTGGACAAAACCCTCAGAGACGTACAGCCCGTCATTAATACTTTGAAAGAAAAACCCAACGCGCTGATTTTTAACAGCAGCAGCAAAGACCCCATCCCGAAAGGAAGCCGATAATGCGCCTCTTCCCGATTGCCGCCGCCCTGACGCTTGCCGCCTGCGGCACCGCGCAAAGCCCGCAATATTTCGTCCTGCCCGACAGCCAATACATCCGGCCGGCGGCGCAAGGCAGTGAAATCGCGGTCAAAGTCAACCTTGCCGAACCGCTTGCCAACGGCGGCCTCGTTTACCAAACCGACGCGTATCATGTGAATCTGGCGAAAAACCACCTTTGGGCAGCGCCGCTTGACGGCGCGTTGGCGGCAAACCTCAGCAACAAACTCAACCGCCTCAACCCTCGCCATACTTTCGTTCCCGCCTCACGCAGCCAAAGCAGCCAAACCCTGAAAATCTATGTTGAAGCCTTCCAAGGCAGCTATCAGGGTCAGACTACCGTCAGCGGCTACGCCCTGTGGCCGGACGGACGCAACAAACCGTTTGACGTTACCACCCCGCAACAAGGCGACGGCTATACCGCCATGCTGGAATCTTTGGAAAACGGTTTGAACGAAGCGGCAAAAAGCATCGCCTATTGATGAGGCCGTCTGAAAACCCCTGTTGTGGGTTTCGCCAAAACCATTCATCGTGCAAAAGGAAGAAACATGCAAAACATCACGCTCTATACCCATCCCTTTTCACGCGGCAGATACGTCGTATGGATGCTCAAAGAATGCGGTGCGGAATACACCGTCGTACCCGTCCAGTTCGGCACGCAAATGAAATCCGCCGAATATCTCGCCATCAATCCACAAGGTCAAGTCCCCGCGCTCAAATTCGGTGATGCCGTACTGACCGAATCGACCGCCATCATTACCTTTTTGGCAGAACAGTTCCCCGACAAACACCTCATCCCCGCCGCAGGTACGGTGGAGCGCGGCGAATACTACCGCTGGATGTGTATATTGATGCACCTCGAATACGCAGCCTTCAACAAACTGCACAACCTGCCTGTCGACACGCCTGAATGCCGCCGCCAAATCGGTTACGGCGATTTCGATACCGCATGGAACACCTTGCGCGAACACTTGAAAAACCGCGACTACATCGTCGGCAACAGCTTTACCGCGATGGATTTGTACTGCTCCGCGCTGATTCTGCACTTAACGCAAAATTGGAAAGTGTTGCCCGCCGATGAAACCGACGTATTGCAACGCTACGCCGCCAAACATCTCGCCCGCCCCGCTTTCGCCGAAACCACGGCATGGATGCTGGAAACCGCCGCCCAAATGCCGCCTGTGTCATAAATCAAGATTATTAGAACCAAAAGGCGTCTGAAACCTACTGTACGGGTTTCGCCAAAAACATTCACAACGCAAAAGGAAAAGACATGCAAGACATCACGCTCTACACCCATCCCTTTTCACGCGGCACATACGTCGTATGGATGTTGAAAGAATGCGGCGCGGAATACACCGTCGTCCCCATCCAATTCGGCGCACAGATTCAGTCCGCCGAATATCTCGCCATCAATCCCCAAGGGCGGGTTCCCGCGCTCAAATTCGGCGATACCGTATTGACCGAATCGCTCGCCATCATTACCTTTTTGGCGGAACAGTTCCCCGACAAACACCTCATCCCTGACGCAGACACATTGGAACGCGGCGAATACTACCGCTGGATGTGCCTGTCGCTGCATCTAGAATACGCAGCCTTCAACAAACTGCACAACCTGCCTGTCGATACGCCCGAGCGCCGCCGCCAAATCGGTTATGGCGATTTTGATACCGCATGGAACACCTTGCGCGAACACTTGAAAAACCGCGACTACATTATCGGCAACAGCTTTACCGCGCTGGATCTGTACTATTCCGGGCTGATTCTGCTCTTAACGCAAAACTTTAAAGTATTGCCTGCCGATGAATCTGATGTACTGCAACGCTACGCCGCCAAACATCTCTCCCGTCCCGCCTTTACCGAAACCATGGCATGGGCGCAGGAAACCGTTGCCCAAATGCCGCCTGCAGAGTAAATCAAGGCTATTAAAACAAAAAGGTCGTCTGAAAACCCAATTGAGAAGGGTTTTCAGACGACCTTTTATCAGACGATTGGAAAATCAGTATTTCACCGAATCATTGCCGCTGTTTTTTTGGATAAATTCAATTTTATAACCGTCAGGATCTTCCACAAAAGCAATAACGGTCGTACCGTGCATCATCGGTCCTGCCTCGCGCACGACTTTGCCGCCTTTTTGTCTGACCCGTTCGCAAGCCTCATACGCATCATCCACTTCCACTGCGATATGACCGTAAGCGTTGCCGATATCGTAGCTTTCCGTATCCCAGTTGTGCGTCAATTCCAGTACGGTATTTTCGGTCTCATTACCGTAACCGACAAACGCCAAAGTAAACCGTCCTTCGGGATAATCGTGGCGGCGCAGCAAAGACATACCTAAAACATTTTGATAGAAGTCCAAAGATTTTTCGAGGTTGCCAACGCGCAACATCGTATGGAGCAGTCGCATAATGTATTCCTTTTATATTGTTTTAAAAACAGATTTTATCATAGTTCGCCCTAAGCGCCGATTGTCTGCACGGAACGAAATAGCGACACATTTTATCCATAAGAAACAACTTTTTCATCCGTCAGGCAGCCATCCTCGTTTTTCAGACGACCTTGCTTTATAATTATGCTTTATGTGTTTTTCAGAACTATCATGAAGTTAAGACAAACAGCCGCTCTTTTATGGCTGTCCATCCTCTCTTTGCCGGCATTTGCCATCGATTTCGGCCGCATCCCTCAAGACGAAATTTCCGTGTATGTTCAAGAATTGGACAGCGGAAACGTCTTGGTCGATCACCGTTCGAATGTGCCGGTCAACCCCGCATCAACCATGAAGCTGGTTACAGCGTTTGCCGCATTTAAAGCTTTGGGCGGCGATTACCGCTGGACAACCCAATTCAAAAGCGACGGCACGATTCAAGGCGACACCTTGCAAGGCGATATTTATTGGGTCGGCAGCGGAGATCCTGTTTTCGACCAAGAAGGCTTGGTCGGGATGCAGCAGCAATTGCGCGATAAAGGCATACGCAAAATCACCGGCGGCTTGGTACTCGACCGCCATTTATGGGGAGATATTCAAAATCCGAGCGATTTCGAATCCGATGTCGGCTCTCTATTTATGACGCCGCCCGACCCGCATATGCTGGCTTACAAAGTCGTATCGGTCAAACCGGAACGCAATGACATGGGCGGAGTGGATCTTGTGACCAACCCGCCCCTTCCCGATATTAAAATCGACAACAAAATCAACGTCACGCCATCAAACGCATCCTGCAAAGCCTTGCAAAACCATATGCGCGCAAACTACAAAGGCGGCGTATTGCATGTTTCCGGCAAAGTTCCGGAATCGTGTTTGGGCAATGAAATGTACGTCAACATGTTGAACATGCGTGAATTTGTACAAAAGAGCTTTATCAACCAATGGCGTTATTCAGGCGGAGAAATTACCGACGGTATCAGGACCGCATCCGTGCCGCCTCATGCCAAAACGCTGGCGGTACACCAATCCAAACCCATGTCTGCCATTTTGACGGACATGAACAAATATTCGAATAATCTGATTGCGCGCTCCGTATTCCTGAAATTGGGAGGCGAGCATTCCGGCAACTCCGCCTTGCAGCAAGCCTCTTCAGCCGTAAAGCGTGAATTGGCTACCGCGGGCGTGGATACGGAAAACTTGGTCTTGGAAAACGGTTCGGGCCTATCCCGCCGTGAACGCGTCAGCGCCAATATGTTGGCGCAAATGCTGGAAAAAGCCTATTTCAGCCCGTTCAAACAAGACTTCATCGATACCTTACCCATTGCCGGCAAAGACGGCACGCTGAAATACCGCCTCAAACAGGCAGGCCCTGCCCTGCGCCTGAAAACAGGCACGCTCAAAGATGTACGCGCCCTCGCCGGATATTGGCTGGGAGACAAACCCATGATCGTGGTGGTGGTGATTAACAGTCCGAATGCCACCAACTATCTGAATGATTTGGATAAACTGGTTTCAAAAATCGTACAGCCCGGCGGTGACGCTTGGATTGATGCGAAAATGAAGTGCGCAGAACGAATGGAAGCTTAAAAAGCATCAAAACACTTCAGGCAGCCGGAGAAATGACTTTCCGGCTGCCTGAAGTGTTTTTCAGAGGTCGCAAATCCTACTGTTCCGTTTTACTGAACGAAGCGGGTCACGAATCGGCTTTACCTTTATTTTTCTTGTCCGGGAAAATGAAGGAAGCTGCAATCCCGCAGGTCAGCACAACCAATACAACCAGCAAAGACGTATTGGGCGAAATGTCCCAGCCGTGATGGAACATATGATTGCTCGCCGACAATCCCAGCTTGGCAGCGATGAAAAACAGCAACACGACCACTGCCTTTTCCAAATGAACCAAATAGCCCTTCAACGCTTCCAATACGAAATAAAGCGTACGCAAGCCCAAAATGGCGAACATCATGGCACTGTAAACAATCAACGGTTCTTTAGATACGGCAATCACCGCAGGTACGCTGTCAAACGCGAACATCACATCCGACAACTCAATCACTGCCAAACATAAAAACAGCGGCGTCGCGACCAACTGCCCTTTACGCATTTTCTGAGGATGGTTATTTTCAGGATGCTTGAGGTCTTCACCCGCCGGCTCAAGCCGCACCTCGGGATATTGCTCATGCGCTTTTTTCAACTCCTCGCCTTTTAAGAAAAAATGGCTGCCGTAAAGACGGGGAAACACAGGGAAAAAGCGATGGACCGCACGATATGCCAAATGTTCGGAATAATCGGCATCTTCTTCGCCCTCCTCTTCATCCCGACGCAGCATCATAACGGCGGTATAGCCGACAATGACGGCAAAAACCACTTCCACAATCGGCCCCAATGCCAACAGTCCGGCACCGATGGCGACAAAAATCATGCGGAAAATAATCGCGCCGATAATCCCCCAGTACAAAACGCGGTGGCGCAGGCCTTCAGGCACTTTAAACCAAGCAAAAACCGCCATCATTAAAAACAGATTATCTACGGACAATACTTTTTCCAAAGCATAGCCGGTAAAGAACAGGCTGGCAGCTTCACTGCCGTGATGAACCCATAAAAATGCGCCGAACAAAATCGATATCAATACCCAAAACAACGACCATATCGCGGCACTTTTCAGCGACATCGGTTTGTTGTCCCTATGGGCGAATAAATCGATGGCAATCGCGCCCACAGACAAAATCACGAAAACGGCGACGGTTTCAATGGGGAAACCCAAATGGTTCATAAAAAGCCTTTGTTATCAAAATAAAGCGTAAGTATAGTGAAACAACGCGGAATAATATAGAGAAATCCAATAAAGATAATGTAATATAGTGGATTAACTTTAAACCAGGGCGGCGTTACCTCGCCTTAGCTCAAAGAGAACGATTCTCTAAGGTGCTGAAGCACCAAGTGAATCGGTTCCGTACTATCTGTACCGTCTGCGGCTTCGTCGCCTTGTCCTGATTTAAATTTAATCCACTATATTTTCGACAACAGGCACAAAACCGATTCCGCTCTTTATTCACGCCCGACAGACCAGTAAGGGGTCGTCTGAAAATTTCAGACGACCCCTTGCCTTTTCTCATCGACTTCCTAAACCCTATCCGATTTATAGTGGATTAACTTGTTGTCTGATTACATTCAATCCGCATCCGTTTCCAAATGCTTCAGAAAGATAGTTTCAAGCCTATTTAAATGCAATATTTTTCAAGATAATTTGTAAACTAATGTTTTTAATATGGTTTGAAAAATATTTCAGTAAAACTGGCAAGCAACGGTCATCATGAGCTTTGCAAGCCTACTGTTTTCAGGTATCCTCAAACGGATTATTTACAATTTAATATGTTTTAATTACATATCTAATTGAATTAATAAATGATTTATTTCTAACAAGCTACAAAAAATAGAAATTTCCGCTGTATTTTAATTAGAAAAATGTTTGGGCGTGGATTGCCTGCAATTTCATCAGCCCGTGATTTTGAAGTTTTAGATGAGGAATAGTACATGAATCCCATGTATATCACTTTTGCAATCTATCTGATTGCCGTTCTCTTGATTGGTCTGGCCGCGTATTTCTCCACGCGCAATTTCGATGATTATATTTTGGGCGGCCGCAGCTTGGGCCCGTTTGTTACGGCGATGTCGGCGGGTGCGTCCGATATGTCGGGCTGGCTTTTGATGGGCCTGCCCGGCGCGATTTATTTGAGCGGTTTGAATGAGGCTTGGATTGCCATCGGTTTGGTGATCGGCGCGTATTTCAACTGGCTTTTAGTGGCGGGTCGTCTGCGCGTGCATACCGAATATGCCAATAACGCGCTGACGCTGCCGGATTATTTCTTCCACCGATTCGGCGCGGGCGGACATTTGATGAAAGTGGTTTCCGCGCTGATTATCTTGTTTTTCTTCACGATTTATTGTGCTTCAGGCATTGTGGCGGGCGCAACTTTGTTCCAAAGCCTGTTTGAAGGCATGACTTACAATCAGGCGATGTGGCTGGGTGCGGGTGCAACCATTGCCTATACCTTCTTGGGCGGCTTTTTGGCGGTAAGCTGGACAGATACGCTGCAAGCTTCTTTGATGATTTTTGCGCTGATTTTGACGCCGGTAATGGTCTATTTGGGTCTGGGGGGGGCAGACCAAATGTCTGCCGCAATTCAAAATGTTGCCGCAAGTACAGGCAAGGAATACGGCAGTCTGTTTGCCGGTACGACCGTCATCGGCATTATTTCCACCGCCGCATGGGGCTTGGGCTATTTCGGTCAGCCGCACATTTTGGCGCGCTTTATGGCGGCTGAAAGCGCGAAATCACTGGTGTCTGCACGCCGCATCGGTATGACTTGGATGGTGTTGTGTCTGGCAGGCGCAGTGGCGGTCGGCTATTTCGGCATTGCGTATTTTGGTGCAAACCCCGACCAAACCGCTTCCATGCACGGCAACCACGAACGTATCTTCATCGCGCTTTCTACTTTATTGTTCAACCCTTGGATTGCAGGCATTATTTTGAGCGCGATTTTGGCGGCGGTCATGTCCACTTTGTCTTGCCAGCTTTTGGTTTGCTCCAGCGCGATTACCGAAGACTTCTACAAAGGCTTTTTGCGTAAAAATGCGCCGCAAAAAGAGCTGGTGTGGGTGGGTCGTCTGATGGTGTTGGCGATTGCTGTGATCTCCATCCTGATTGCGTCCGACCCCGAAAGCAAAGTTTTGGGCTTGGTGTCTTATGCGTGGGCAGGCTTCGGCGCGGCGTTTGGTCCGATTGTGATTCTGTCGGTATTGTGGAAACGCATCACGGCATACGGTGCTTTGTCGGGCATGATTGCCGGTGCGCTGACTGTGGTGGCGTGGGCGGAGTGGGTCAAAAAACCGGCTTTGGCGGCACATGAAACCGGTCTTTTGACCATGTACGAAATCGTCCCCGGCTTCATCGCCTGCTTGATTATCGCTGTTCTGGTTTCACTGACCGACAAAGAGCCGTCTCGTGAAATCCAAGAACGTTTTGAAAAAGCGGACACAGAATACCGCGAGGCGAAATAAGTGTTTTCAGACGACCTGCCGTTGACCGCAGGTCGTCTGAATTTTTATACGGGAAGGCAGGTTTTATTTTTATATTGATGCTCATGCGGATAATGCACTCTTTGGGATTTATCTGCTTTTTATCAAAGCAAAAAATCCTGTTTTTGAGATAAATTGCTTGTCCGGCCCTTATAAATTTATTAAGATATTATCTATATGCTTTAAATCTTTTCAGACGACCTCGAAAAGGGATGGGGTCGTCTGAAAATCATCATAAAAACTTTGGAGAACCTTAAAATGTTTGACTTTGCTTTTCCGACACAAACGCCACTGCGCCAAGCGATTACCGATGCTTACCGCCGCGACGAAATCGAAGCCGTTCAGGATATGCTGCAACGCGCCCAGATGAGCGATGAGGAGCGTCGGGCGGCGTCCGAACTCGCGCGCCGTTTGGTTACGCAGGTTCGTGCCAGCCGCACCAAAGCCAGCGGAGTGGATGCGCTGATGCACGAGTTTTCGCTCTCCAGCGAAGAAGGCATTGCGCTGATGTGTCTGGCGGAAGCTTTGCTGCGCATTCCCGACAATGCGACGCGCGACCGCCTGATTGCCGACAAAATTTCCGAAGGCAACTGGAAAAGCCATTTGAACAACAGCCCGTCCCTGTTCGTCAACGCCGCCGCATGGGGCTTGCTGATTACCGGCAAACTGACCGCGCCGAGCGACAAGCAGATGGGTTCGGCTCTGAACCGCCTCGTCAGCAAAGGCGGCGCACCCCTGATCCGCCAAGGCGTGAACTACGCCATGCGTTTATTGGGCAAGCAGTTTGTTACCGGACAAACCATTGAAGAAGCGCTGCAAAACGGCAAAGAGCGCGAAAAAATGGGCTACCGCTTCTCCTTCGATATGTTGGGCGAAGCCGCCTACACCCAAGAAGATGCCGACCGCTATTACAACGACTACGTTCAAGCCATTCACGCCATCGGCAAAGATGCCGCCGGACAAGGCGTTTACGAAGGCAACGGCATTTCCGTCAAACTTTCCGCCATCCATCCGCGCTATTCCCGCGCCCAACACGAACGCGTGATGAGCGAACTCCTACCTCGTCTGAAAGAGCTGTTCCTTTTGGGTAAAAAATACGATATCGGTATCAACATCGACGCCGAAGAAGCCAACCGTTTGGAGCTGTCTTTGGATTTGATGGAGGCACTCGTTTCCGACCCCGATTTAGCCGGTTACAAAGGCATCGGCTTTGTCGTTCAGGCATATCAAAAACGCTGCCCCTTCGTCATCGACTATCTGATTGACCTTGCCCGCCGCAACAATCAAAAACTGATGATCCGCCTCGTTAAAGGCGCGTACTGGGACAGCGAAATCAAATGGGCGCAAGTGGACGGCCTGGACGGCTATCCGACCTACACCCGCAAAGTCCATACCGACATCTCCTACCTCGCCTGCGCGCGCAAACTGCTGGACGCGCAAGACGCCGTGTTCCCGCAATTCGCCACCCACAACGCCTACACCTTGGGCGCGATTTACCAAATGGGCAAAGGCAAAGACTTTGAACACCAATGCCTGCACGGCATGGGCGAAACCTTGTACGACCAAGTGGTCGGCCCGCAAAACTTAGGCCGCCGCGTGCGCGTGTACGCTCCGGTCGGTACGCACGAAACCCTGCTCGCCTACTTGGTGCGCCGCCTGTTGGAAAACGGCGCGAACTCGTCGTTCGTCAACCAAATCGTCGATGAAAACATCAGCATCGATACGCTGATCCGAAGCCCGTTCGACACCATCGCCGAACAAGGCATCCACCTGCACAACGCCTTGCCGCTGCCGCGCGATTTGTACGGCAGGGGTCGTCTGAATTCCCAAGGCGTCGATTTCAGCAACGAAACCGTGTTGCAACAGCTTCAAGAAAAACTCAACCGCGCCGCCGCGCAAGACTTCCACGCCGCGTCCATTGTCAACGGCAAAGCCCGCGATGTCGGTGAAGCGCAACCGATTAAAAACCCCGCCGACCACGACGACATCGTCGGCACAGTCAGCTTTGCCGATGCCGCGCTTGCCCAAGAAGCCGTCGGTGCAGCCGTTGCCGCGTTTCCTGAATGGAGCGCGACGCCAGCCGCCGAGCGCGCCGAATGCCTGCGCCGTTTCGCCGATTTGCTGGAGCAGCACACCCCCGCGCTGATGATGCTTGCCGTGCGCGAAGCGGGTAAAACGCTGAACAACGCCGTCGCCGAAGTACGCGAAGCCGTCGACTTCTGCCGCTACTACGCAGGTGAAGCCGAAAACACCCTGCCCAAAGATGCCAAAGCCGTCGGCGCCATCGTCGCCATCAGCCCGTGGAACTTCCCGCTCGCCATCTTTACCGGCGAAGTCGTTTCCGCATTAGCGGCGGGCAACACCGTCATCGCCAAACCTGCCGAACAAACCAGCCTGATTGCCAGCTACGCCGTTTCCCTGATGCACGAAGCAGGCATCCCGACTTCCGCCTTGCAACTTGTCCTCGGCGCAGGCGATGTCGGCGCAGCGCTGACGGGCGATCCGCGTATCGGCGGCGTGATTTTCACCGGCTCGACCGAAGTGGCGCAACTGATTAACAAAGCCCTTGCCAAACGCGACGACAGCCCCGTATTGATTGCCGAAACCGGCGGTCAGAATGCCATGATTGTCGATTCCACCGCGCTGCCCGAGCAGGTTTGTTTGGACGTGCTCAACTCCGCCTTTGACAGCGCGGGACAACGCTGCTCCGCCTTGCGTATCCTTTGCGTCCAAGAGGACGTTGCCGACAAGATGCTCGCCATCATCAAAGGCGCGATGGACGAATTGGTCGTCGGCAAACCCGTTCAACTTACCACCGACGTAGGCCCCGTCATCGATTCTGAAGCGCAGCAAAACCTGCAATCGCACATCAACAAAATGAAAGGCGTTGCCAAGTCTTACCACGAAGTCAAAGCCGCCTCCGACGTTGATCCTGCGAAATCCACTTTCGTGCTGCCGATTTTGTTCGAACTCAACAATTTGAACGAACTCACCCGCGAAGTCTTCGGTCCCGTCCTGCACGTTGTCCGCTACCGTGCCGACGAACTTGACCAAATCATCGACCAAATCAACAGCAAAGGCTACGCGCTCACCAGCGGCGTACACAGCCGTATCGAAGGCACGGTCAAACGCATCCGCGAACGCATCGAAGCGGGTAACGTTTACGTCAACCGCAACATCGTCGGCGCCGTCGTCGGCGTACAACCGTTCGGCGGACACGGTATGTCCGGTACTGGTCCGAAAGCGGGCGGCTCGTTCTACCTGCAAAAACTGACCCGTATCCCCGAATGGGTTGCCCCGCCGCTGAGCCGCATCGGACAAGCGGACGAAGCCGCGCTCAAACGCCTCGAAGCCTTGATTCACAAGCTGCCGTTTAATGCGGAAGAGAAAAAAGCAGCGGCATCAGCATTGGGACACGCCCGCATCCGCACCCTGCGCCAAGCAGAATCCGTCTTGGTCGGCCCGACCGGCGAACGCAACGCCATGAGCTGGCGCGCGCCCAAACGCGTCTGGGTACACGGCGGCAGCCTCCTGCAAGCCTTCTGCGCCCTGACCGAACTTGCCGCCGCAGGCATCGTAACCGTCGTCGAACCCGACAGCCCGCTTGCCTCCTACACCGCCGACCTCGAAGGCCTGCTGCAAGTCAACAGCAAACCTGAAAGCACAGGCGTGCATCACGTCGCCGCCCTAAGTCCGCTGGACAGCAGCCGCAAGCAAGAGCTGGCAAACCGCGACGGCGCACTCATCCGCATCCTCCCGTCCGAACAAGGCTTGGACATCCTGCAAGTGTTTGAAGAAATCTCTTGCAGCGTCAACACCACAGCCGCCGGCGGCAACGCCAGCCTGATGGCCGTTTCCGACTAAAAGGACTGAATAAACGCCAGAGCGTTTGAACAAAGGTCGTCTGAAAACGTTAGCAAAACCCGCTAAGTCCGTTTTCAGACGACCTTTTTATGCTTTGATGAAAAGTCGGATTCGTTATAGTGGATTAACTTTAAATCAGGACAAGGCGACGAAGCCGCAGACAGTACAGATAGTACGGAACCGATTCACTTGGTGCTTCAGCACCTTAGAGAATCGTTCTCTTTGAGCTAAGGCGAGGCAACGCCGTACTGGTTTAAAGTTAATCCACTATACTTT
>NZ_AJMT01000200.1:0-12234 GCF_000260655.1 Neisseria sicca VK64 | reverse complement strand
CATGGCTTGTGCGGTTTGCCGGAAGAAGGTGCTCATGAGAAATCCCCTAAGTGTCTTGGTGGGAATTTAGGGGATTTTGGGGAATTTTGCAAAGGTCTCGAAGTGAAAAGCAGCCTGCACGTTGAAAATGCCGTCCAAGCAAACCTACGGTTTGCCGCCCTCTCCCTAACCCTCTCCCACGGGGAGAGGGGATGGGGTTGCAGGCTGCTTTTAGGGTTCAGGCAATTTTTAACGCTTGTTGAAGCTGTACTTTAGCTTCGCAGAAACTCGACTTCCTTCGGAAACCTCGTTTTCAGACGACCTTTTGGAACACCATAGGCACACGCATTGAGTGGCTGAATCAACGATTCAGACCGATGGCAGTCCGCACTCGAATTTATGCGGCAAACAGCAAGGCTGCGGCAACCCGTCCCCTCTCCCCGTGGGAGAGGGTTAGGGAGAGGGCAGTAGCCGCAGGCTTACATAAAGCCGATAACGCTTTCACAAAGCCTGTGCACTGAAAACGGAAAGGTCGTCTGAAAACGGAGCTTCTGAAGGAAGCGGAGTTTCTGCGAAGCTAAAACCGAAGCTGCAAAAGAAGTGAAAAGCAGCCTGCACGTTGAAAATGCCGCCCAAGCAAACCTACGGTTTGCCGCCCTCTCCCTAACCCTCTCCCACGGGGAGAGGGGATGGGGTTGCAGGCTGCTTTTAAGGTTCAGGCAATTTTTAACTCTTGTTGAAGCTGTACTTTCAGAAGCTGCACTTTCAGACGACCTCGTGGAACACCACAGGCACACGCATCGATCGGCTGAGTCAAAGATTCAGACCGATAGCAGCCCGCACCCGAGTTTATGCGGCAAACAGCGAGGCTGCGGCAACCCGTCCCCTCTCCCCGTGGGAGAGGGTTAGGGAGAGGGCAGTAAGCCGCAGGCTTACATCAAAGCCGATAACGCTTTCACAAAGCCTGTGCGCTGAAAACGGAAAGATCGTCTGAAAACGGAGCTTCTGAAGGAAGCGGGGTTTCTGTGAAGCTAAAACCGAAGCTGCAAAAGAAGCGAAAAGCAGCCTGCACGTTGAAAATACCGCCAAAGCAAACCTACGGTTTGCCGCCCTCTCCCTAGCCCTCTCCCACGGGGAGAGGGGATGGGGTTGCAGGCTGCTTTTAAGGTTCAGGCAATTTTAACTCTTGTTGAAGCTGTACTTTCAGAAGCTCCTTTTTCAGACGACCTTTTGGAGTACCACAGGCACACGCATCGACCGTCTGAATCAAAGATTCAGACCGATAGCAGCCCGCACCCGAGTTTATGCGGCAAACAGCGAGGTTACGGCAACCCATCCCCTCTCCCCGTGGGAGAGGGTTAGGGAGAGGGCAGTAAGCCGCAGGCTTACATCAAAGCCGATGACACTTCCGTTACAACCCCGCCCACTGAAAGCAGCCTGCAACGAAGTCAAAACGACAAACCGCATTGCAAACCACCCAACCCATAGGAGAACCCCATGCAAAACGAAACCATCAACCCGAAACAGCACCTTGCCGCCATCAAAGAATACTGGCAGCCCGAAATCATTAACCGCCACGGATTCCAATTCCGCCTGGTCAAACTTTTGGGCGATTACGGCTGGCATACGCACGGATACAGCGACAAAGTGCTGTTTGCCGTGGAGGGCGACATGGCGGTGGACTTCGCCGACGGCGGCAGCATGACGATACGCGAAGGCGAGATGGCGGTCGTGCCAAAGTCGGTGTCGCACCGCCCGCGTTCGGAAAACGGCTGCTCGGTGGTGCTGATTGAGCTGCCCGACCCGTCCGAGGCCGCCTGAAAACGAAGTTTCCGAAGGAAGCTGAGTTTCTGCGAAGCTAAAACGAAGTTTCCGAAGGAAGCTGAGTTTCTGCGAAGCTAAAAGCAGCCTGCACCTTCAATATGCCGAAAACACAACCCCACCGCACACCAACACACAAAGGAAATCCCATGACACGCTTCAAATACTCCCTGCTGTTTGCCGCCCTGCTGCCCGTGTACGCGCAGGCCGATGTTTCTGTTTCAGACGACCCCAAACCGCAGGAAAGCACCGAATTGCCGACCATCACCGTTACCGCCGACCGCACAGCGAGTTCCAACGACGGCTACACCGTTTCCGGCACGCACACCCCGCTCAGGCTGCCCATGACCCTGCGCGAAATCCCGCAGAGCGTCAGCGTCATCACATCGCAACAAATGCGCGACCAAAACATCAAAACGCTCGACCGCGCCCTGTTGCAGGTGACCGGCACCAGCCGCCAGATTTACGGCTCCGACCGCGCGGGCTACAACTACCTGTTCGCGCGCGGCAGCCGCATCGCCAACTACCAAATCAACGGCATCCCCGTTGCCGACGCGCTGGCCGATACGGGCAATGCCAACACCGCCGCCTATGAGCGCGTGGAAGTCGTGCGCGGCGTGGCAGGGCTGCTGGACGGCACGGGCGAGCCTTCCGCCACCGTCAATCTGGTACGCAAACGCCCGACCCGCAATCCCTTGTTTGAAGTCCGCGCCGAAGCGGGCAACCGCAAACATTTCGGGTTGGGTGCGGACGTATCGGGCAGCCTGAACGCCGAAGGCACGCTGCGCGGCCGCCTGGTTTCCACCTTCGAACGCGGCGACTCGTGGCGGCAGCGCGAACGCAGCCGCGATGCCGAACTCTACGGCATTTTGGAATACGACATCGCACCGCAAACCCGCGTCCACGCAGGCATGGACTACCAGCAGGCGAAAGAAACCGCCGATGCGCCGCTCAGCTACGCCGTGTACGACAGCCAAGGTTATGCCACCGCCTTCGGCCCGAAAGACAACCCCGCCACAAATTGGTCGAACAGCCGCCACCGTGCGCTCAACCTGTTCGCCGGCATCGAACACCGCTTCAACCAAGACTGGAAACTCAAAGCCGAATACGACTACACCCGCAGCCGCTTCCGCCAGCCCTACGGCGTGGCAGGCGTGCTTTCCATCGACCACAACACCGCCGCCACCGACCTGATTCCCGGCTATTGGCACGCCGACCCGCGCACCCACAGCGCCAGCGTGTCATTGACCGGCAAATACCGCCTGTTCGGCCGCGAACACGATTTAATCGCGGGTATCAACGGCTACAAATACGCCAGCAACAAATACGGCGAACGCAGCATCATCCCCAACGCCATCCCCAACGCATACGAATTTTCCCGCACGGGCGCCTACCCGCAGCCTGCATCGTTTGCCCAAACCATCCCGCAATACGGCACCAGGCGGCAAATCGGCGGCTATCTCGCCACCCGCTTCCGCGCCGCTGACAACCTTTCGCTGATTTTGGGCGGACGATACACCCGTTACCGCACGGGAAGCAGCTACGACAGCCACACCGGCGGCACGCCCACCATCCGCGCCAACCGTTTCACCCCCTACACAGGCATCGTGTTCGACCTGACTGACAACCTGTCGCTTTACGGCTCGTACAGCAGCCTGTTCGTCCCACAATCGCAAAAAGACGAACACGGCAGCTACCTGAAACCCGTAACCGGCAACAATCTGGAAGCCGGCATCAAAGGCGAATGGCTTGAAGGCCGTCTGAACGCATCCGCCTCCGTGTACCGCGCCCGTAAAAACAACCTCGCCACCGCAGCAGGACGCGACCCGAGCGGCAACACCTACTACCGCGCCGCCAACCAAGCCAAAACCCACGGCTGGGAAATCGAAGTCGGCGGCCGCATCACGCCCGAATGGCAGATACAGGCAGGCTACAGCCAAAGCAAAACCCGCGACCAAGACGGCAGCCGCCTGAACCCCGACAGCGTGCCCGAACGCAGCTTCAAACTCTTCACCGCCTACCACTTCACCCCCGAAGCCCCCAGCGGCTGGACCATCGGTGCGGGTGTGCGCTGGCAGGGCGAAACCCACATCGACCCTGCCACGCTCCGCATCCCCAATCCCGCCGCCAAAGCCCGCGCCGCCGCCAACAGCCGCCAAAAAGCCTACGCTGTCGCCGACATCATGGCGCGTTACCGCTTCAACCCGCATGCCGAACTGTCGCTGAACGTGGACAACCTGTTCAACAAACACTACCGCACCCAGCCCGACCGCCACAGCTACGGCGCACTGCGGACAGTGAACGCGGCGTTTACCTATCGGTTTAAATAAGGCCGTCTGAAAACCGAGTTTCCGAAGGAAACGGAGTTTTTGCGAAGCTAAAGTGCAGCTTCTGAAAGTACAGCTTCAACAAGAGTTAAAAATTGCCTGAACCTTAAAAGCAGCCTGCAACCCATCCCCTCTCCCCGTGGGAGAGGGACAGGGAGAGGGTGGCAAACCGCAGGTTTGCTTGGACAGCATTTTCAACGTGCAGGCTGCTTTTCACTTCGTTGAAACTTCGTTTTAACTTCGCAGAAACTTGACTTCCTTCGGAAACCTCGTTTTCAGACGACCTTTTGGAACACTGCAGGCACACGCATCGAGCGGCTGAATCAAAGATTCAGACCGATGGCAGTCCGCACCCAAGTTTATGCGGTAAACAGCAAGGCTACGGCAACCCGTCCCCTCTCCCCGTGGGAGAGGGTTAGGGAGAGGGCAGTAAGTCACAGGCTTGCATCAAAGCCGATAACGCTTTCACAAAGCCTGTGCGCTGAAAACTGAAAGGTCGTCTGAAAACGGAGCTTCTGAAGGAAGTAGAGTTTCTGCGAAGCTGAAACCGAAGCTGCAAAAAATCGAAAAGCAGCCTGCACGTTGAAAATACCGCCCAAGCAAACCTTTGGTTTGCCGCCCTCTCCCTAGCCCTCTCCCACGGGGAGAGGGGATTGGGTTGCAGGCTGCTTTTAGGGTTCAGGCAAATTTTCACTTCGTTGAAGCTCCGTTTTCAGACGACCTTTTGAAGTACCACAGGCACACGCATCGACCGGCTGAATCAAAGATTCAGACCGATGGCAGTCCGCACTCGAGTTTATGCGGCAAACAGCAAGGCTACGGCAGCCCGTCCCCTCTCCCCGTGGGAGAGGGTTAGGGAGAGGGCAGTAAGCCGCAGGCTTGCATTCGAAACGAAACGAAAACCGCCATACGGAGTCTAATTAAACCGGTTACGAAAACGAATAACGCGGCTATATTCCACTTTCAGACGACCCAAACCACCCGAAACATATAGTGGATTAAAATAAAAATGAGACAAGACGGTAATACCCGCTGTGTACAGCTAGAGTACATAAGGGCGTTGGCAGTGCCGTATCATTGCAATTTTGATCTACCATAAATTTTGTCTGCAACCAAAGGAAAGCAATCATGAAAAATATCAAAACCCAACTTTTCGCCGTTCTCCTCGGCCTCTCTGCCGCAGCCGCGCCCGCAGCAGAAACCGCACAAAGCACGGGCAAAGTCTTTGAAGGCGAAAACTACACCGTCATCCGCGAAACCCTGCCCAAAGGCAAGGAAATCCCCCGCCACAACCACCCCGGCCACACCCTGCTGGTTACCCAAACCAAAGGCCGCTCGGTATTTTTGTTTGACGGCGGAAAAAGGCAGGAATTACAGCCGGGCAGCGTCCTGAAGGCGGATGGCAGCGAATACGTTGCCATCAAAATAACCGACGACAGCGAATTGGTGATTGTGCTGGTGAAGGACGCAGAGAACGGTCGGAACGGAAAATGACATCCGTAAAAGCCGGGGTGGGTTGCAAAAAATACTAACCGTCTGACGACAAACAAAAACAAATTCCTGCTTGTAGGTTAAAATCAGGCTATGCTAATATGCACAACAACAGGTTTTTCCAGAATAATCTGTGTTAGAATGCAGACTTAGATGGAAAACTCTATCCGAACTCGGTACAATACCGACGAATTTATTTCTCTTAAACAACCCGCCGCAAGGCAAAAGGAACGACTGATATGTCAAACATCGAACAACAAGTTAAGAAAATTGTTGCTGAACAACTGGGCGTAAACGAAGCCGAAGTCAAAAACGAATCTTCCTTCCAAGACGACCTGGGTGCAGATTCTTTGGACACCGTAGAATTGGTTATGGCTTTGGAAGAAGCTTTCGGTTGCGAAATCCCCGATGAAGAAGCCGAAAAAATCACTACCGTACAACTGGCTATCGACTACATCAACGCCCACAACGGCTAATCGGCCGCACCAAACACCCCAGCCTCTGCTGCGTTAGCGCAATAGAGGCTGTTACCTTATATATGTGGGGAAAAATCCGTTATAATAGCCGCCCGGAATCCGATTCCGAACCGCTATTATCATTTTCAGACGGCATCTTGCCGCATCCCACCGAAAACCAACAGCGAGATTATCATGAGTCAGAGAAGAGTAGTCATCACAGGCCTCGGCCAAGTATCACCGGTCGGCAACGACGTCGCCACCGCATGGAGCAACCTGCTCGCAGGCAAAAGCGGCATCGGCCGGATTACCCGCTTTGACGCATCCGACATCAACAGCCAAATCGCCGGCGAAGTGCGCGATTTCGACATCGGCCAATACATCAGCGCGAAAGAAGCCCGCCGCATGGACGTATTCATCCACTACGGCATCGCCGCCGCGCTGCAAGCCATCAGCGATGCCGGTTTGGACGAATTGGAAAGCCTCGATAAAGACCGCGTCGGCGTGAACATCGGTTCCGGCATCGGCGGTCTGCCCAGCATCGAAGCCACCGGCAAAGCCGTTATCGAAGGCGGCGCACGCAAAATCAATCCTTTCTTTATTCCTGGTTCGCTGATTAACCTGATTGCGGGCCACGTTACCATCCTCAAAGGTTACCGCGGCCCCAGCTACGGCATGGTTTCCGCCTGTACCACCGGCGCCCACTCCATCGGCGACTCCGCCCGACTGATCAAATACGGCGACGCGGACGTGATGATTGCAGGCGGTGCCGAAGGCGCGATCAGCACTCTGGGCGTCGGCGGCTTTGCTGCGATGAAAGCCCTTTCCACCCGCAACGACGATCCCGCCACCGCTTCCCGTCCGTGGGACAAAGGCCGCGACGGCTTCGTTATCGGCGAAGGCGCGGGCGTGCTGGTGTTGGAAGAGTTGGAACACGCCAAAAAACGCGGCGCGAAAATCTACGCCGAAATCGTCGGCTTCGGCATGAGTTCCGATGCCTACCACATTACCGCTCCGAACGAAGAAGGCCCTGCGTTGGCAGTTACCCGCGCGCTGAAAGATGCCGGACTGAATCCCGAAGACGTCGATTACGTCAACGCACACGGTACGTCCACTCCGCTGGGTGATGCCAACGAAACCAAAGCGCTCAAACGCGCTCTGGGCGACCATGCCCGCAAAGTCATCGTCAACTCCACCAAATCCATGACCGGCCACTTACTCGGCGCGGCAGGCGGCGTGGAAGCGCTGTACAGCGTGTTGGCGGTACACGAGCAAAAATCCCCGCCGACCATCAACATCTTCGAACAAGACATCGAAGCGGGCTGCGATTTGGACTACTGCGCCAACGAAGCGCGCGACGCGAAAATCGACGTTGCCATCTCCAATTCCTTCGGCTTCGGCGGCACCAACGGTACGCTGGTGTTCAAACGGTTCAAAGACTGATTGAAGCGGTTTGAAACAAGACAAAAGGTCGTCTGAAAACCTGAAACAAGGATTTTCAGACGACCTTTTTTATGTTGGCAAGCATGGGACTTATAGTGGATTAACTTTAAATCAGGACAAGGCGACGAAGCCGCAGACAGTACAGATAGTACGAAACCGATTCACTTGGTGCTTCAGCACCTTAGAGAATCGTTCTCTTTGAGCTAAGGCGAGGCAACGCCGTACTGGTTTAAAGTTAATCCACTATATATTGAAAAAGCCGGGTTTCGCATCATGCAAAATCCGGCTTGAAAAGCGGTTGAAAAGGCTTTTGGTCGATATCTGATTGTCGTCTTATGCCTGATAATCAATGCCCAACTGTTTCAGCAGATACTCAAATGTTTCCGGCGTATCGAAGTGGAGGACGATTTTGCCTTTTTTGTGATTGGTGGTTTTGACTTCCGCATTAACGCCCAGCCGTTCGGTCAACACGTCGTTCAGACGACGTATATCGGGGCTGATGGTTTTTTTGATTTCCTGTTTGGTTTGATGGGCGATTTGGCTGCGGCGTTCGACTTCGCGCACCGACCAACCGTTTTTTACCGCTTTTTGCGCCAATTCAAGCTGCTCGACCACGGGCAGGGTCAGCAGGGCGCGGGCGTGTCCCATTTCAAGATGGCGGTGGTAGAGCATTTCTTGGACCGGCTCGGGCAGGCTCAACAGGCGCAGGCTGTTGGAAATGGCGCTGCGGCTTTTGCCGACCGCCTTGGCGATGGTTTCATGAGTCAGTCCGAACTCGTCGGCGAGGCGTTTCAAACCTTGCGCTTCTTCAATCGGGTTTAAGTTTTCGCGTTGCAGGTTTTCAATCAAACCCATTGCCAGCGCAGTCTCGTCGCTGATGGTTTTGATGACGACCGGAATCTCGGTCAGTCCGGCGAGTTGGGATGCGCGCCAGCGGCGTTCGCCGGCGATCAGTTCGTATTGGGACAGGCCGTGTTCGCGCACGATGACCGGCTGGATAACGCCTTGCGCCTTAATCGAATCCGCCAGCTCCTGCAAGGCTTCGTCGTCCATCTGTACCCGCGCCTGATAGCGGCCGGGTTGGATGTCGTTGATGGCGACGGTAGTCAGTCGGTCGCTGCTGCTGTTGTCCACGCCGTTGGAAATCAGGGAATCTAAACCGCGGCCCAAACCGCCTTTTGCTTTTGCCATATCGTGTCCCTTTCAGACGACCCTAAGGATGAAAAAACAGTATTCTATCGGATATTCACAAGCGCCGACAATTTGTATTGCTGTGTTATTCCAAGTGGCGATTTTTACTATAATGAACCCCCTCGGTTATTTTTCAGACGACCCACAGAAAGATTATTTATGACCCGACGCCTGATTATCGGCATCAGCGGTGCCAGCGGTTTCCAATATGGAGTCAAAGCCTTACAGCTTTTGCGCGCACATGACGTCGAAACGCATTTGGTGGTTTCCAAAGGTGCGGAAATGACACGCGCTTTGGAAACGGGCTACACAAAAGAAGAAGTCTATGCGCTCGCCGATGTCGTGTATTCCGTCAACCACATCAGCGAACGCATTGCCAGCGGCTCGTTTAAAACAGACGGGATGTTGATTGCCCCTTGCTCCATGCGGACGCTGGCATCCGTCGCACACGGGTTCGGCGACAATCTTTTGACCCGCGCTGCCGATGTGGTTTTGAAAGAACGCCGGCGGTTGGTGTTGATGGTGCGTGAAGCGCCGTTAAACCTTGCCCATATTGAAAACATGCGCCGGGTGACCGAAATGGGCGGCATTATTTTCCCGCCCATCCCCGCCATGTATCAGCAGCCGCAAACCATTGACGACATCATTACCCACAGCGTGGCACATGCTTTGGACATGTTCGGCATCGAAACCGAAGGCGTGCCCAGATGGAACGGCGGACAAACCGAAGCAGACTGAAGACGATGCAGTTTGATAACGGCACTTTGCCGCCCCGAAGCTCGCCGCAAACGTGCTAAGCTGCTGAATTTTCCAGCAGAATCAGGTATAATGGCGGTCTATTTCCGTCCGTCGGACAGCTTGACCGTCCGGGTGGCGCGCCCAACTGTCGTTCAGACGACCTCAGCAGAAATTCTTTTAAAAAAATCTTACAGATAAAGACCATGACTGACCAAAAACACGAAGAATACGGCGCCGACAGCATACAAGTGCTGGAAGGCTTGGAAGCGGTACGCAAACGCCCCGGTATGTATATCGGCGACACGCAGGACGGCAGCGGCCTGCACCACATGGTGTTCGAAGTATTGGACAACGCCATCGACGAAGCACTGGCGGGACATTGCGACAAAATCACCGTAACCATCCATGCCGACAATTCCGTCAGCGTGGCCGACAACGGGCGCGGCATGCCCACCGGCATCCACCCGAAAGAAGGACGCTCCGCCGCCGAAGTCATCATGACCGTATTGCACGCGGGCGGCAAGTTCGACAACAACAGCTACAAAATCTCCGGCGGCCTGCACGGCGTGGGTGTGTCCGTCGTCAACGCGCTGTCCGACTGGGTCACGCTGACCATCTACCGCGACGGCAAAGAACACTTCGTCCGCTTCGTGCGCGGCGAAACCGAAGAGCCGTTGAAAGTTGTCGGCGATTCCGACAAAAAAGGCACGACCGTGCGCTTCCTCGCCAGCGCGGAAACCTTCGGCAACGTCGAATACAGCTTCGACATCCTCGCCAAACGCATCCGCGAACTTTCCTTCCTGAACAACGGCGTGGACATCGAATTGATTGACGAACGCGACGGCAAACACGAAAGCTTCGCCCTTTCCGGCGGCGTGGCCGGGTTCGTGCAATACATGAACCGCAAAAAAACGCCGTTGCACGAAAAAATCTTCTACGCATTCGGCGAGAAAGACGGCATGAGCGTCGAATGCGCGATGCAGTGGAACGACAGCTATCAGGAAAGCGTGCAGTGCTTCACCAACAACATCCCGCAGCGCGACGGCGGTACGCACCTGACCGCATTGCGCCAAGTGATGACACGCACCATCAACAGCTACATCGAAGCCAACGAAGTCGCCAAAAAAGCCAAAGTTGAAACCGCCGGCGACGATATGCGCGAAGGTTTGACCTGCGTGTTGTCCGTCAAACTGCCCGACCCCAAATTCTCATCGCAAACCAAGGACAAACTGGTTTCCAGCGAAATCGGCCCCGTCGTCAACGAAGTCATCAACCAAGCCTTGACCGACTTCCTCGAAGAAAATCCGAACGAAGCCAAAATCATCACCAGCAAAATCGTCGATGCCGCCCGCGCGCGCGAAGCCGCCCGCAAAGCCCGAGAAATCACCCGCCGCAAAGGCGTGATGGACGGCTTGGGACTGCCCGGCAAACTCGCCGACTGCCAAGAAAAAGACCCTGCCTTGTCAGAGCTTTATCTGGTCGAGGGCGATTCCGCAGGCGGCTCCGCCAAACAAGGCCGCGACCGTAAATTCCAAGCCATTTTGCCACTCAAAGGCAAAATTTTGAACGTCGAAAAAGCCCGTTTTGAAAAAATGCTCGCCAGCCAAGAGGTCGCCACCCTGATTACCGCGCTGGGCGCAGGCATCGGCAAAGAAGAGTTCAACCCCGAAAAACTGCGTTACCACCGCATCATCATCATGACCGATGCCGACGTGGACGGCGCGCACATCCGCACCCTGCTCCTGACCTTCTTCTACCGCCAAATGCCCGAACTGGTCGAGCGCGGCTACATCTACATCGCCCAGCCGCCGCTCTATAAAGCCAAATACGGCAAGCAGGAGCGTTACCTCAAGGACGAACTGGAAAAAGACCAATGGCTGCTCGGCCTTGCCTTGGAAAAAGCCAAAATCGTTTCAGACGGCCGCACCATCGAAGGCGCAGAACTTGCCGATACCGCCAAACAATTCCTGTTGGCGAAAACCGTTATCGAACAGGAAAGCCGCTTCGTCGACGAACTCGTCCTACGCGCCATGCTGCACGCATCGCCTATTGATTTGACGTCGTCTGAAAACGCCGATAAAGCCGTTGCCGAACTTTCCGGTTTGCTCGACGAAAAAGAAGTCGCCCTCGAACGCATCGAAGGACACGAAGGCAACCGCTTCATCAAAATCACCCGCAAACTGCACGGCAACGTCATGGTCAGCTACATCGAACCCAAGTTCCTCAACAGCAAAGCCTACCAAACCCTCACCCAAACCGCCGCCGCGCTCAAAGGCTTGGTTGGCGAGGGCGCCAAGCTCTACAAAGGCGAGAACGAGTACGACGTGGACAGCTTTGAAACCGCGCTGAACATCCTGCTCCAAAACGCCCAAAAAGGCATGTCCATCCAGCGATACAAAGGTTTGGGCGAGATGAATCCCGAACAGCTCTGGGAAACCACGATGGATCCCGCCGTGCGCCGTCTGTTGAAAGTGCGCATCGAAGACGCCATCGCCGCCGACGAAGTGTTCGTTACCCTGATGGGCGACGAAGTCGAACCGCGCCGCGCCTTCATCGAAAACAACGCCCTGATTGCGCAAAACATTGACGCTTGATAGGGGCTGAAACATGAAAAGGTCGTCTGAAAATAGGGATTTCCGGTTTTCAGACGACCTTTTTGATTGGTGGGAACGTTGCGGCGTCATGCCGCATGAAATATAGTGGATTAACTTTAAATCAGGACAAGGCGACGAAGCCGCAGAAGTACAGATAGTACGGAACCGATTCACTTGGTGCTTCAGCACCTTAGA
>NZ_AJMT01000199.1:0-7114 GCF_000260655.1 Neisseria sicca VK64 | reverse complement strand
CCGTCCGAATCCAGTCCGGAGTCGGACGGCCTTCGTGTCGGGCGGGTAAGGCTGCCATGTCTGTCCCGCTTCATTCGGCCGTCAGATCAGGATACATATGTGGAAAGGTCGTCTGAAAAGGTAGCGGGCTGCAATACTGCCTTAGTGTCGCAGTAAGAAGGCTCGTTATTGGAAACGACTGCCTTGCCGGCGCACTATGCCGACTACGTCCCCGCCAAATAGCGCGTTCACGTCCGTTTCGTCAAATACGTATTTAGTGTGGCAAAAGTCGCAATCGATTTGGATACTGCCTTGTTCGGCAACAATACCGCCAACTTCTTCTCCGCCTAACATAAGCAACATATCGCTGACTTTGCCGTGTGAGCAGGTGCAGGCAAATTCGATACTTTCGGGATCGAAAACCCGCGGCGGGGTTTCATGATAGAGACGATAGAGAACGTGTTGTGCGTCTAGGGCAGTTAGCTCTTTCGGTGTCAGCGTTTGGGTCAGTGTGCTGATGAGTTCCCATGATTCGGTGTCCAGTTCTTCTTCGGGCAGACGTTGTACCAGCAATCCTCCGCTGACATGATCTGAAGCGGCGAGAACGATGTGGGTATCGAGTTGCTCGGAACGTTTGATATAGTTCATGAGCATTTGGGCGATATTGTCGCCTTCAAGCGGGACAACGCCTTGCCAAGGTTCGGCATCTTTGGGTTGATGCGTGAGTACGAAAACGCTGTTGCTGCCCAAAAGGTCGGTCAGGCTTTCGTCATCACGGATGTCGGCGGTTTCATCCCAGCGGGCGGTAGCGCGAACGGTGTTGTCTGATGTGGCTTCGACCACAAGCATTTTCAGACGACCTTGTCCTTGTACTTGGACAATGAGCGTGCCTTCGTTTTTAAGGTTGCTGGAGAGAAGCGCCCCTGCAGCGAGGAGTTCGCCTAATGCCCGGCGGATGGCGGCAGGGTAGTGTTTTTGTCCGGCGATGTGTTCCCACACGTTTTCAAGGCGGACGTGCAGACCGCGCACAGGCATATCGTCAAAGATGAAACGCGTGCGGATATCAGCATGGTTGATGTCGGTTTGCGGCATAAATTCCTCTGTTTTTCTGAATGATGGGTTGACGGCTATATGGTTGCGCTTGCAGAGAAATCAAGGGACTTTATAATCTGTCTTGCGTTCTTAACCTTTTGCTTTTAATCGCCATGTTCTACCTCTACCAATCCAACCGCCTTGAATCGCTAGCCGCCCTGTTTGCCGGAATCCAAAGGGTCAGGCCGCTTGAGTCTGCTTTGGCGGCGGAACAGATTGTGGTGCAGAGTCAGGGGATGCGGCGTTATTTGAGCGTGTATCTGGCGCGCGAACTGGGGGTGGCGGCGAATTTGCAATTCAGCCTGCCGGCGGGTTTGACGTGGCAGTTGATGCAGAAGCTGATTCCCGATATTCCCGCGCTCAGTCCGTTTTCGCCGGAGGTGATGCGCTGGCGGCTTTTGGATTTGTTCCGCAGCGAGCGTTTTCAGACGACCTCTGAATTTGAAAAAGTCCGCTCTGTCTTGCAAAGCTATTTGGGCAGCGGCGAGTCGGCGGATTATCAGTTGGCGGGGCAGTTGGCGGATATTTTCGACCAGTATCTGGTGTACCGGCCGCAGTGGATTGATGCCTGGCAAGAAGGCAAACTTCTGGGGCTGGGTGAGGACGAGGTCTGGCAGGCGCAGCTTTGGCGGTATTTGGACGACGGCAACCAATCCGCGCCGCACCGTGTGGCGCTGTGGGAAAAGCTGCTATCGTCTTTGGATAAGGCGCACCTGCCCGAGCGGTTTTTCGTGTTCGGCATTTCGACGATGGCGCCGATGTATTTGCAGCTTTTGCAGAAAATTTCGGAACATTGCGATGTGTTTGTGTTCGCGCTCAATCCGAGCGGCCAGTATTGGGGCAATGTGATTGAGGCGACGCAGCTTTTGAAGGGCGGCGACGATGCGGATTTGTCGCAGACGGGGCATCCGCTCTTGGCGTCGCTGGGCAAGCAGGGGCGTGATTTTTTTGATTTTCTGACAGAAATCGGCTTGGAGGAGCAGCCTGTGTTTGAAGAGGTTTCAGACGACACGCTGCTGAACTGCCTGCAAAACGATATTCAAAATCTGCGGATGCCGTCTGAACACAGCCGCACGGATTTGCTGGACGACGGCTCCGTCCGTATCGTGTCGGCACACAGCCCCCTGCGCGAATTGCAGATTTTGAAGGACAAGCTGTTGCGGATTCTGCACGAACATCCCGACTGGCAGCCGCACGATATTGCCGTTTTGACGCCGAACATCGAGCCGTACAGCCCGTTTATCGAAGCGGTATTCGGGCAGGCGCAGGGTGGGGCGCAGGCTTTGCCGTATTCGGTGTCGGACGTGAAACTCAGCCGCCGCCAGCCGCTGCTTTACGCGCTGGAGCAGACGCTGGATTTGCTGGAAAGCCGGTTTGAAGTCGATAAAGTGCTGCCGCTGTTGGAAAGCGGTTTGGTGCTGCGCCGTTTCGGGCTGACGGCGGACGATTTGCCGCTGCTGCACGACACCATTGCCGAATTGAACGTGCATTGGGGTTTGGACGGAACAATGCGCGGCGCGGCGGACAATCTGTTCACCTGGCAGCAGGCGTTGGAACGCATCGTATTGGGTTGGATGTTGCCCGACGACGGCAGCCCGCTCTGGCAAAACGTCAGCGCGTGGCACGGCGATGTCAACCGCCTCGATGTGTTCGGCCGCTTTGCAGCTTTCATCCGCACACTGTCGCGTCTTGCCGCCGAGTGGCGCAAACCCGCATCGGCGGAAGAATGGACGGAACGCTGCCGCGATTTGGTGCAGTCATTATTCCTGCCCGACGCCGACGACCAATACGCCTTGCAGCAGTTCGAGCAGGCGTTGGCAAAATGGCAGGAAGAAACCGCGTTGGCAGGCTTTAGCGGCACTTTGCCGCAACACACCGTCATCCGCCACATCCGCCGCTTCTTAGGCAGCGAAAGTCAGGCAGGATTCCTGCGCGGCGGCATCACCTTTTGCAGCATGGTGCCGATGAGGAGCCTGCCGTTTAAAGTCATCTGCCTGTTGGGGCTGAACGACGGCGATTTCCCGCGCAACACCAAAGCCGCCGTATTCGACCTGATTGCCAAACACCCGCAAAAAGGCGACCGCGCCCGCCGTGACGACGACCGCTACCTCTTCCTCGAAGCCATCATCAGTGCGCGCAACATCCTTTATCTCTCCTACGTCGGCCGCAGCATCCGCAACGACGACGAACTCGCCCCGTCCGCCCTCGTCAGCGAACTCATCGACACCGTCGCCGCCATGACCGGACGGCGCAGTAAAGAGCTGGCGGAACACTGGGTCGAACAACATCCCCTGCAACCGTTCTCACACCGCTATTTCATCGCAGACAAAATTTCAGACGACCTCTTCAGCACGCGGCAGGACTACGCCGAAGCCCTCAACCGCCCGCGCGAACAGGTGCGTCCGTTTTTCAGCGAAGCCCTCGAAGAAAACACCCCCGTCCCGACCGTCTGGCAGGACGACTTCATCCGCTTCTGGAAAAATCCCGTCAAAGCATGGCTGCAACAAACCTTGGGCTGGCGCGAACCCTATCGCGACGAAGCATGGGAATCCGCCGAACCCTTCGAGCCGCAACGCGCCGACAAAATCGCCGCCGCCTATCTCGACGCCCGCCGCCACAACCAAGACTTTCAAGAAACCGCCGTCCGCCTCGACGCCGAAAGCCTGTTGCCCGCCGGTGAATTGGGTAAATTGTGGCAGCAGAATTTCCAAGCCGCAGCCAAACGCATAGACGGCGCATTGCTGCAAAGCCCCAAACTGCCGCCTTTCGCTTACGAAGTTCCGTTCGACGGGCAAACCCTGCAAGGCAGCCTCGGCAACCTGTACCAATGCGGCCAAGTGTTCTACCTCGACCGCAAACCCAACGCACCGCAACGCATCGCCCTCCTGCTCGAACATTTAATCTTTTGCGCAGTAGGGTCGGCGGTAGGGCCGTCTGAAACCGAAACCCGCCAAACCCATATCGTTCAGCCTGAAGAAACAACGAGTTATCCCGAAATATCCGGCAGCCACGCGCAACAAATGCTGCAAAAATGGCTGGCATTCTTTAACCTCGGACAAACGCGCCCGCTGCCTTTCTTCGCCAAAACCAGCCTCGCCGCCGCCGAAGCCTACGGCAAAAAACAGAGCTGGGAAGATGCCTTGAACAAAGCCCGCACCGAATACCACGGCAACAAAGTCAGCAAAGGGCAAAAAGACTATACCGAAGTCGCCTTAGTGTTCGGCAACGAAGATACCGAACCGGTAGAAGGAGCGTTGTTCCAAAGATTGGTGGAAGAGCTGCTGATACCGCTGCTGGACGCGGTAAAGGAAGAATCGTCGGATGCGGCATAGAAGTCGGAAATCGGAAGAGGTCGTACCACAGGCAGGCTGCGCACTCTGAAAACGCAAATGGAGCAAATGATGTTGAAGCATTTTATTGCGATCGCTGTCGCCGTTTTATTGAGTCAAGCGGCGTACAGCCAAGCCAAACCGAGATCAGCCATGTACACCGACTACACCGCCATTGTTGAAAATAAATGCGCCATCGCGGCAGACGGCGGCAGCATGATGCTGACCGTGCGCAACGCGGCAGGCAAGGAAACGGTTTTCTTTATCAACCGTGGTTTTGATGCCAAAAATACGCCTAAGTACAACCAAGTCCGTGATGACAAAGGGCATAAGCTGAGCGACAGCGAGAAACAGCAGTTGTTTGCACATCTGAAGACTTTAAAAACAAGGTGCAGCAGCGAGGACTGCGCCGAGTTTGTGGATTCGTTTGTCAGGTAAGCCGCATATCGTTTCGGCTGGCGTTGCTGGTTTTCAGACGACCTTTGGCGTCAAGAACTTATTTGATAAACGAAATCCGGTTGCAGGAATGCAGGTTGATATGGCGCGCCATTTCCAATGCGGTGGCAACGGCAGTCATGAGGCTGCCTGAGTCTGCTTTGCCCGTTCCGGCAAGGTCGAGGGCGGTACCGTGATCGACCGAAGTGCGGATAAAGGGCAGTCCGAGCGTGACATTGACGCCTTGCCCGAAGCCCGCGTATTTGAGCGTGGGCAGCCCTTGGTCGTGATACATCGCTAAAACGGCATCGGCGTCTTTGAGTAAAAAGGGCTGGAACACCGTATCGGCGGGATAGGGGCCGCGTGCGTCTATGCCTTCGCTTTGCAGCTGCTTGAGCGCGGGGATGATGACGTCGATTTCTTCATGGCCGAGATGGCCGTTTTCGCCTGCGTGCGGATTCAGTCCGGTCACTAGGATGCGGGGGCGGGCGATGCCGAATTTGTCGCGCAGGTCGGCATGAAGGATGCGGGTCACGGATTCGACCAGCGGGCGGGTAATGGCGGCGGCGATATCTTTGAGCGGAAGGTGGGTAGTGACGAGCGCCACCCGCAATCCGCCGCCTGCGAGCATCATGACGACTTGTTCGGTTTGGCTTTTTTCGGCGAGGTATTCGGTGTGGCCGCTGAAGAAATGATCGCTGGCGTGTCCGTCGTTGATGACGCCTTTGTGCAGCGGCGCAGTAACCATGCCGTCGAAGAGGTCGTCTGAAATGCCTTGATAGGCAGCGTCCAGCAGTTTGAGGACGTAGGCGGCATTGGCGGGATTGAGTTTGCCCGCTTGGCAGGGCGCGGCTAAAGGAATGTGCAACACTTCCAATATGCCGCGTTCGGGCTTGCCGCCCTGCGGGTCGAAATCTTGCAGGGTGATGGTTTTGCCTAATTGTTCGGCACGGCTTTGCAGCAGATTTTTGTCGCCCAGCACGATGCAGCGGCACGGCAAATCGGCAAACGCCAAATCCAAGCAGATATCGGGGCCGATGCCGGCAGGTTCGCCCGAAGTCACGGCTAAAACAGGTAAAGTCATGCGGATTCCTTATGGAATAAATCTGTTGCAGAAAAATGAAAACAGCGTTGTACGGTATAGTTGAGGTCGTCTGAAAACTTTTCAGACGACCTTTAGCTTATGCCCGCATCAGGCTGCGGTAGGCATTTTGTTTCAAAACAAGCACCAGCCAGCCGAGTGCGAATGCGGTCGGGTAAAACCACAGCATCCGATTTCCGCCAAGCGGCAGGATAAGCGTCAGCATACATGCCAGTACGCCGAAACCCAAAGGCGTCCAAATATCATCCCGTTCGGTATAGTCGGCGCATCGCTGCGGCAGCGTCAGCATCCAAACCAGTGCGGAGGCGAATGAAGCGGCTGCTCTGATAGGGAAGGATGCGTTGGGCGAACAAGGTACCAGCAGGAACTGCGCCTGTTTTTTCGACAGGTGGGGATGGAACGACCGTAGATACAGATTGGCGTTGAACCACAACAATATCATCAAAGCCGTCAGGATAAGCAATACCGAGTTGCCCGCCGTTTGCTCCAAATGTTTGTTTAGCACATTGATTATCGGAAACATGGCAATCAATGACAGATTGACCGTCAGGCCGCCGACAATACTCCGTTCGCTTTTGATGTAGGAGAAAAAGGTACACCATGAATATATCCATGCGAGTACGGTCAGCAGGAAGAACATTACCGAACCGGTCGGGGTCAGGCACACGGCAGTCATCACGACAGGCAATACGAAAGCACGCACAATCGCCGCTTTTTTAAATACAAAAGTCGCCGTGAAGAGTTTGTAGAGAGACGGCAGCCATGTGAAAAATATGCTTCGGCAGACATTGACCAAGAAACACAAGAGCGCCAGCGTGAGGGTGGAGACGAGGGCCAACGAATAATACGCCTCGATATAGGCGGATAAAGCGTCATCGGCTGCCGCTGTAAACATGGCGACGAATATCGCCACAATCGGCAGCACAATCCGCATCTGCCGCCATGATTGCGCTTTCTGTAAAACAGACGTCAGTTTCGTCTTGCGCCTCATCAGCGCCGTGCGTACGGATGGCGATATTTCTTCCTGTAAAGCCGTATTCAGGAAAAACGCATTCACCGTTGCCCGCATATCGCGCCCTTGCTCGGTCAGGCGGTTCAAGCTGTGCAAGAGCGGGAATTTGCCATTGGCGTTGTCAGATAAAACTTCTGCCGCATTGATGCAGTCATAAACCCACTC
>NZ_AJMT01000198.1:0-17413 GCF_000260655.1 Neisseria sicca VK64 | reverse complement strand
AGTGGATTAACTTTAAACCAGTACGGCGTTACCTCGCCTTAGCTCAAAGAGAACGATTCTCTAAGGTGCTGAAGCACCAAGTGAATCGGTTCCGTACTATCTGTACTGTCTGCGGCTTCGTCGCCTTGTCCTGATTTAAAGTTAATCCACTATAAATACCCCCTTTGAAAAAACAGGTCGTCTGAAAAAACGCCCCCCATCCTGAATCCCATCTTCCCTCATCTTCCCCAAACTGCCTGAAATACAGCTAAAAAATCCGTTTTCCCCACTTGCCAAGCCTGTTAAATTTTTTTACGATACAGCCATAGATTGTAAACAAAGGCCACAAGCCGACTGTTTTTTCAGACGACATTACCCCTGTCAGACTTCATTTCTATAACCGTAAGCCGCCAAGCGGCTGTTTTCATACCACATCAAAGCAAGAGGTATCAACGTGTCTGATTCCAAAACAAACGAACGCGCGACGTTTAGCAACCGCCGCGCGTTTATGGTTGCCGCCATCGGCTCTGCCGTCGGCCTGGGCAACATTTGGCGCTTCCCCTACATCGCCTTCGAAAACGGCGGCGGTGCGTTTCTCCTACCCTATCTGGTCGCACTCTTGACTGCGGGTATCCCGCTGCTGCTGATCGACTACGCCATCGGCCACCGCTACCGCGGCTCGCCCCCGCTGGCTTTCCGTCGCCTCGGCCGCTGGTTCGAGCCTGTGGGCTGGTGGAACGTCATGGCCAATATCATCATCTGTATCTACTACGCAGTCATCATCGGCTGGTCGGCAAGCTATGCGTATTACTCGCTGAACGCGGCATGGGGCGCAGATCCGCAGGCGTTTTTCTTTAAAGACTTTTTGAACATGGCAGGTCCTGAAGCCTTAGGCTTGGATTTTGTCGGCAAAGTCGTCGGCCCGCTGATCGGCGTATGGCTGTTTACCTGCATCATCATGGCTTTGGGCGTACAAAAAGGCGTAGCAGGCGCATCGTCGTTTTTCATGCCGCTGCTTTTGATTATGTTCATCATCATGGTCGGCATCTCGCTGACGCTGCCGGGCGCGGCCAAGGGCTTAGACGCGCTGTTTACGCCCAACTGGTCGAAACTTTCCGATCCTAGAGTCTGGGTTGCCGCATACGGTCAGATTTTCTTCTCGCTCTCCATCTGCTTCGGCATCATGGTGACTTACTCTTCCTACCTGAAGAAAAAAACCGACTTGGGCGGTACCGGCTTGGTTGTCGGCTTTGCCAACAGCAGCTTTGAATTGCTCGCCGGTATCGGCGTATTCGCCGCGCTGGGCTTTATCGCACAAGCCAATGGACAAGCCGTCAGTCAAGTTGCTTCCAGCGGCATTGGTTTGGCTTTCATCGCCTTCCCAACCATCATCAACCAAGCTCCGATGGGTGCGCTGATCGGCGTATTGTTCTTCGGTTCGTTGGTATTCGCAGGCATTACCTCGATGATTTCCATCGTCGAAGTCATCGTTGCCGCCATTCAGGACAAATTGAACATCGGCCGCGTCAACGCTACCCTGCTCGTCTGCATTCCGATGGGCATTATCTCCACTCTGCTCTTCGGCACGACCACCGGCCTGCCCGTTTTGGACGTATTGGACAAATTCGTCAACACCTACGGCATCGTCGCCGCCGGCTTCGTCTATGTTTTGGCCATCATCGCCCTGCGCAAACTGCCCGAACTGCGCAACCACCTGAACGCGCTCTCCTCCGTCCGCGTCGGTGCGATTTGGACTGCCAGCGTCATCTTTACCGTTGCCATGCTCGGCTATATGTTGTACCAAGACACAATCGGCCTGCTTAAAGAAAACTACTCGAAATATCCCAGCGATTTCCTCAATATCTTCGGCTGGGGCATGTCGATCGGTCTGATTGTCATCTCCGTGGTGCTGTCGCTTCTGCCTTGGAAGCATGGTCAAAACTTCAACGTCAAAGACGAACACGAACATGAACAAGGAGACAAAGAATGAGTACCTCAGCCATCGTCATGATGATTATCGCACTCGTCGTCATTTGGGGCGGATTCATTCTGTCCGTATGGCGGCTGCCTGAAGAATAGGCTTTTTCCCAACAAGTGTTGCAGACACCGCACAGGTCGTCTGAAACCCAAACGCCCCGAAACCGCATTGCGGCTTCGGGGCGTTTTATTGCCGCCAAATCCAAGACAGACCAAGCTTTCCGTCTATCAGCCGAGTAACCGTACCGAACAAAAGCAACATTTGTTTACGCTAATTTTCCACAGGCGGGCGAAGGTAAACAAAGGGCTGATTATAATGAAAATATAGTGGATTAAAATTGCAATGATACGGCGTTGCCAACGCCCTTATGTACTACCCGTACACGGCGGGCGTTGCCGCCTTGTCTCATTTTTATTTTAATCCACTATAACTCCGGCATCTGCCGTGTTTCACGAAAGGAAGAAACAATGACCATGAAACCACTTATGGCGGTATTGCTCGCCGCCAGCCTCAGCCTCCCCGCCATCCACGCGGAAGCGCGAGGCACGGCAAACCAGAAAAAAGCCACCCTTGCCGGCGCAGCAGCAGGCGCAGCCTTGGGCGGTCTATTGGGCAACGACGGACAAAGCGCGATCATCGGCGCAGTGGCGGGCGGCTTGGCAGGCAACGCCTACGCCTACCACAATAAAAAAATGAATCAAAAAGACAACGATATCGCCTTGCGCGACCGCCGTTACCGCGAATCCCGCTACTACGGCTACGACGGTTACGGCTACGGCGATCCGTACTACCGCGATACGTACTACAAAAAACACAAACATAAACATCACCACCGCAAACACTACCGCGACTGGGACGATGATTACTACGATTACGACGACGATTAAACCCATCGTTTGACTGTCTGAACAAAAGGTCGTCTGAAAACCTGAAACCGGGTTGAACCGCCTTCCAACCTTGGGGATGTCCTAGCCATTTTCAGACGACCTAGACAAGCCGGATTCTGCTTCCCGCAGATTCCGGCTTTTTCCATTTCCAAGCTCATCGTTCATGGTTGCATGACGTGATGCCGAACAAACCGCCGCATACAGGGACAACGCCAAAGTGGCAATTTTGTCGAATTCCGCCTTTTCAGACGACCCCTTACCCTCCCCCTCAAATTTACCTTTTCCGCCCGCTTCGGTATCATACCGCCTGTCTGTTTATCCCCAACGGAATCCCGATTATGTCTGACTGGTCCCTCCCCGATTTCGAACGCAAAATCTGTCCGCCCGAAGAATTGGCGCAACGTCTGCACGAACTGCCCCGCCCGCTGGTGTTTACCAACGGCTGTTTCGATATTCTGCACAGGGGGCATGTTACCTATCTGGCGCAGGCTCGGTCGGCGGGGGCGGCGTTGGTGCTGGCTTTGAACACGGATGCGTCCGTGCGCCGTTTGGGCAAGGGGGACGACCGCCCCGTCAATCCGCTGGAAAACCGCGCGGCGGTGGCGGCGGCATTGGCAAGCGTGGATTTGGTTACTTGGTTTGACGAAGACACGCCAGCCGAGCTGATTGAGCAAATCAAACCCGACATCCTGATTAAGGGCGGCGACTGGCCGGTCGAAAAAATCGTCGGCGCGCAAGAAACGCTGGCGCGCGGCGGCAAAGTGTTTTCCATTCCGTTCCTGCACCAGACTTCCACCACGAAAACGCTGGAAAAAATCCGCGCAGCCGAGGGCGGCAAATGACCGCGCTGAAACTGCCGCACAGTCGGGTTTTGGCGGAACTTGCCGACGGTCTGCCGCAACACGTTTCCCATCTCGCGCGTATCGCGGGCGTGAAGCCGCACCAACTCAACGGCTTTTGGCAACAGATGCCCGCACACATCCGCGGACTGCTGCGCCAGCACGACGGGCAGTGGCGGCTCGTGCGCCCGCTTGCCTTGTTTGACGAAGAAGCCTTGCAGCGTTTGGGCGCGGAACGCGGTTTTCAGACGACCTTAAAACATGAATGCACGTCCAGCAACGACGAAATCCTGAATCTGGCGCGCACTTCGCCCGAACAAGCCCATAAATCGCTCTGCGTCGCGCATCTGCAAACCAAAGGCCGCGGGCGGCAGGGACGCAAGTGGACACACCGGCTGGGCGAATGCCTGATGTTCAGCTTCGGCTGGGTATTCGACAAACCGCAGCACGAACTCGGCTCACTCGCCCCCGCCGTCGCGCTCGCCTGCCGTCGCGCCTTAGCCGCATCGGGTTTGGACATACAAATCAAGTGGCCGAACGATTTGGTCGCCGGCAGGGACAAACTCGGCGGTATCCTGATCGAAACCGTCCGCAACGAGGGCAAAACCGCCGCCGTCATCGGCATAGGCATCAATTTCGTCCTGCCCAAAGAAGTCGAAAACGCCGCCTCCGTCCAAGCCCTTTTTCACAACGCGCAGCTTGCCCGCGGCACCGCCTCCGTACACTGCATTCCCGCTTCAACGCTGTTGGACAAATTATTGGGCGAACTCAATGCCGTGCTGACGCAATACGCGCAAGACGGGTTCACCCCCTTCCTCGAAGAATACCAAACCGCCCACCGCGACCACGGCAGACCCGTCCTGCTCCTGCGCGACGGGCAAACCGTAAACGAAGGCACCGTACTCAATGTCGATGCGCAAGGCGCGTTGCACCTGATGACAGCCGCAGGCGAACAAACCGTCGTCAGCGGCGAAATCAGCCTGCGCCTCGACGACACGCCCCGCACCGCCGCGCCGCGCCCGCCCGAACGCCTCCTCCTGCTCGACGGCGGCAACAGCCAGCTCAAATGGGCATGGGTGGAAAACGGCGTGTTCAACGAAGTCACCCGTGCGCCGTACCGCGATTTGAGCAAGCTCGGCGAAGAATGGGCAGCGCGTTCAGACGACCGCACCCGCATCGTCGGCTGCGCCGTGTGCGGCGACCTCAAAAAAGCCCTGGTCGAAGCCCACCTGACCGCGCCCGTCCGCTGGCTGCCCTCCATGCCGCAGGCGCTCGGCATCCGCAACCACTACCGCAACCCCGCCGAACACGGCTCCGACCGCTGGTTCAACGCCTTGGGCAGCCGCCGTTTCAGCCAAAACGCCTGTGTCGTCGTCAGCTGCGGCACTGCCGTAACCACCGACGCGCTCACCGAAGACAACCATTATCTCGGCGGCACCATCATGCCCGGCTTCCACCTCATGAAAGAAGCACTCGCCGCCAAAACCGCCAACCTCGACCGCCCAGCCGGAAAAGTGTACCCCTTCCCCACCACCACGCCCAACGCCATCACCAGCGGCATGATGGATGCCGTTTGCGGAGCCGTCATCATGATGCACGGGCGGCTGCAACAAAAAACGGGCGAAGACAAACCCGTCGACGTCATCATCACCGGCGGCGGCGCAAGCAAAGTTGTCAACGCCCTGCCCAAGCAGTTTGTTTTGGACAATACAGTAAAAATTGTAGATAATCTCGTCATTTACGGCTTATTGAACTGGGTCGCGCAAGAGCAGGAACAGCCTGATAAATTGCCCGAATAAGCAGCCATACCGTAGCGCAGATTCAAAAAGGTCGTCTGAAACGCAACACCGCTTTTCAGACGACCTTCAGACGCAGCAAACTTCAGCCGATTGGTTTTGATGCCGATCCGCCACAACCAATAACAACACAAAACCGCCCGCACACCGCAACGGCAACCGAACACAAAAAAGGAAAACAACTCATGAAATGGCTTTTCGCCGCCCTCGTGGCACTCAACATCATCGTCTTCGGCGGCATGATTACGCACCGCCTCAACAACGCCAAATCCCCCAACGCCGCGCCCGTAGAAGGCGGTGCCCACGAACTCGCCCAACCTGAATCCCTGCGCCCGCAGCAAGCCCCCGCGCCTGCCGACAACGCGCAACCCGACTGGCTGCAAACCGACGAAACACAAGCCGACCTGCCCGAGCCCGAATCCGAAGAAGCCATAGCCGAACGCAAGAAAAAAGAAGAAGAGGAACAGGCGCGCCGCGAAAAAGAAAAAAAAGAACGTGAAGAAAAAGCCCGCCGCGAAAAAGAAAAAGCCGCCGCCGAAAACACCAACCCGGCTGCTGCCGCCAACGAAAATCCCGCCGCCAAAAACACAGCCGCCGCCCGCCAATGTACGTCTAACGCCAGCGTTACCCTGGATGAAGACGACTACCACCGCATCAAAGGCCTGCTGACCCGTTGGCCGCACGCCGCCAGCCGCACCGTAGAAAAACGCGGCGCATCGAAAGACCACGCCGCCAAAACCTTCCGCGTCGTGCTGCCTGCCGACAGCGAAGCCATGAACCGCCTCGAAGCACTCGGTAACAAAGGCTTCAACGGCACGCTTCACAACGGCGAAATCAGCCTCGGCGTCATGAAAAGCCGCTCCTCCGCCCAAGTCCTCATCTCGCGCCTGTCCGCAGCAGGTTTCGGCGGCGCGCGCATCGTCGAACAAGACGACAAAGGCAACGCTGCCGACAGCACCCTCAGCGTCTCCCGCATGACCGTCATCTTCATGTCGGTCGATGAAAAAGACGCACAGGAAATCCGCAACATCGTCGGCCGCTACGGCAGCCTGAATATGAAAACCTGCAAATAAAACCCAAAGGTCGTCTGAACGTTTTCAGACGACCTTTTGCAAAGATGCAACAGATTAGGCGGCAGTCAAATCTCTTTTGAAAAGCCGAATAAGTTAACGTTGATATCGCTCCCACCTTCACGCTACGAAACCGCCGACAAACCCTTATCCGCACAAAGGTTCTTGAGAAACCATGAAACCCGCCCAAACCTCCCTACTGTTCGCCCTTCTGCTCGGACTACTGCCGGCAGCATACGCCGAAGACTACGACGACGAAGCCTATCAAAACCTGATCACGCAATGCACGCGCAACCAGCTCGACAGTTGCGTCACACTCGGCATTTGGACCCGCGACTATCTGGAAAGCCCCGCCGATGCCTACCTGCCGCTGAAAAAAGCCTGCGACGGCAAAAACATGAAGGGCTGCAACGTATTGGCAAACCTCTATTTAGACCCATACAGCGGTTTGGGCATGGACTACCCAAAAGCCCTCGAACTTTACCGCAAAGCCTGCAAAGGCGGCTATGAAAACGCCTGCCGCAACGCCAAAGAAACCGAAGAGGAAATGCGCAATCAAACGGCGGAAGACCGCGCAGCCAAACGCCAAGAGCGGCTGGAGGCACTGCAACGTTCCTGCATGGGCGAAAACGATGCCGCTTGCAGGGCCTTACAACGCGAATTGCAACGCTGATACAGAAGCCGCGGTCGTCTGAAACGGCTTTCAGACGACCTATGCTACAATTTCACGCATCCGAACCCATTACAGGAAAATTCATGGAAGCCACCGTCTATCTCGAAGACAACGAATACATCGCCTTATGCGACCTCTTGAAGCTCGCCGGACTTGCCGAAAGCGGCGGGCAGGCGAAAGCGTTTATCGCCGAAGGGCTGGTGTTGCGCAACGGCGAAACCGAAACCCGCAAAACCGCCAAAATACGCGGCGGCGAAGTCATCGAGTTTGACGGCGCGCGCTTGGAAATCGCCGATGGATACGACCCTGAAGAATAAAGCCGAAGCCCTCTTGGGCGAGCCGCTTTTAGACGAACCCGTCCGCCCCGAATCGTGGGAATGCTGCGGCAGCGACTGCGGCGATGTCTGCATCCAGACGGTTTATTGGACGGAAAAAGCCCGCTACGATGCGCAACGGCGGAAATTGAAAGAAGCGGGTTGGACGGACGACGAAGACAGCGGAAAGGTCGTCTGAAAACGGTTTGGCTGGATGAAACCGCGTTTTCAGACGACCTTTTATTGTTAAACACCGCTGCTCGGATAGTGGCATCCGACAAAGCTTCTAATATTTCGTCCATTCAAATCATTACGGCAGGATTTGAAATGTCGGATTCAAAAATCCGAACTACTGGATTTCAGACGACCTTTGTCCGACTCGGTTTTCAACATGACCGTCTCCGCCCTTCATTCACCACACACATAACGCCCCATGATAGACCTGCACTGCCATTCCACCGTTTCCGACGGTATGCTCTCCCCCGCCGAAGTCGTGCGCCTCGCGCATCAAAACGGCTGCACGCTGCTGGCGTTGACCGACCACGACCACACCGGCGGCATCGCCGAAGCGCGCGCCGAATCCGACAAGCTCGGGCTGCGTTTTGTCAACGGCGTGGAAATCTCCGTAACTTGGCGCGGGCGTACCATACACGTTGTCGGTTTGGATTTCGACGAACAAGACGAAAACCTGCAAAACCTGTTGGCGCAAGTACGGCAAGGCCGTCTGAAACGCCTTGAAGCCATCGCCGCCAAGCTCGAAAAGAAAGGCATCAGCGGCGCATACGACGGTGCGCTCGCGCTGGCGGCAAACAAAGAAATGGTCAGCCGCACCCACATCGCCGAGTTCCTCATCCGAGCGGGACACGTCAAAAACAAGCAGCAGGCGTTCACCAAATACTTGGGCGACGGCAAACCCTGCGCCGTCCACCACGAATGGGCGACGCTGGCAGACTGCGTCTCCGCCGTCAACGGTGCGGGCGGCATGGCGGTCATCGCCCACCCCATGCGCTACGACTTGTCCGCCACCGCCAAGCGCAATCTGTTTGAAGAATTTAAAAACCTCGGCGGCGTGGGCATCGAAGTCCACAGTGGCAACTGCTGCAAAAACGACCGACTCAACTACGCGCTGCTGGCAGAACGCTTCGGCATGCTCGCCAGCGCGGGCAGCGACTTCCACCGCTTAAACGACTTCAGCGGCGGCATCCTCGGCGCGTGTCCCGAGCTGCCGGAAAACTGCAAACCGGTTTGGGAACATTTCAAAAGGGTTTGAGCAAACAAACTTCAAGAAAATATCTAAAAATTGCGTCCAATCATCGTTCTTTTCGTTTAGACGGCAACGTTCTACGTTCCGAACCAAACCGGTCGAACACTTATCTTGCCTCTCTTTTATCTTGATTTTGCCATAAAAAAGGTCGTCTGAAAGCGGGAACAGTGCTTTCAGACGACCTTTTGTGTAGCAATCCGATTAGAACAGGGCTTGCAGAATCAGGTAGCAGGTCACGGACAGGATGGCGGCGGCAGGCAGGGTAATGACCCATGCCAAGCCGATGGGTTTCATCAGCTTCCAGTTGGCGTTGCGGTTGACCAAACCGATGCCGAGTACCGCGCCGACCAAAATATGGGTACTGGATACGGGCAGCCCCATAAAGGAGGCGGCCATCACGACGGCGGCGGCGGAGAGTTCGGCGGTAAAGCCCGAAGCGGGGTGCATTTCCGCCAAGCTGCTGCCGACGGTTTTAATCACTTCTTTACCGACAAACCACAAGCCGACAATCAAGGCGATACCGAATGTCAGCATGGCAATCGGCGGAACGGCGTTTTGAGAGGTAATGCTGTTGGTACGCAATGCGTCCATAATGGCGGCAAACGGGCCGATGGCGTTGGCAATATCGTTCGCGCCGTGGCTGAAGGCGAAGCCGCAGGCGGTAAATACCTGCATCCATGAAAACATTTGAAAAGTGGATTTATCCAAATCTTTGCGCTTCAGGCTTTTGGCGAATACGAACGTACCCATCCACACTGCCGCGCCGATCATGAAGATGGTCAGGAAGCTGTTGACATTGCTCATGCCTAAGTGAAGATTGTTCAACCCTTTGAAAATCAGCATGGCGGCAATCATCATCCCGCCGAAAGAGGCGATAAAGGGAACCCAAGAATGAAGGGCTTTATAGGAGTCGACGTTGTTTTTGCGGTTGTCCAAATCGTACAGGCCGCGGTAGTAGTCGCTTTTCAGATCGGCGGGATCAAAATCCGGCTCGTCGTAGATTTGCGCGTCGTGCGCCATTTTGGTGGCGTATTCGACTTTTTCGCTTTCGCTCAAGGCTTCAAAAAACAGGCGGTGCTGTTCTTTGTAAGCCTTTTTTTCTTGCTTGATGCCCTTGAGCGTGCCTTCCGCCCAAGCGTTGTAATCCAAAACGTTTTTCTTCACTCTGGAAAACAGTAAATAGGAAACCGTACCGCCCAAAATGGGGGACAAAACCCAAGACAGGGCGATTTCGCCCAATTTGCTCCATTGAATCAGATCGCCCGCGTTCATATTGTTCATCACCGCCATGCAGACCGCGCTGCCGACGATACCGCCGATAATGGCGTGGGTAGTGGAAACGGGCAGGCCTTTGCGTGAGGCGAACAGAAGCCACAATGCCGCCGCAAGCAGCGCGGACATCATGATAAAGACAAACTGCATAGGCTGAAGGTCGATGCCGTTCAAATCCACAATGCCTTTGCGTATGGTATCGGTCACTTCGCCGCCCGCAATCACCGCGCCGCTGACCTCGAACACCGCCGCAATCAGCAAAGCCTGGGGAATCGTCAGCGTACCGGAGCCGACGCTGGTACCGAAGGAATTGGCGATATCGTTGCCGCCCACGTTAAACGCCATGAAAACGCCGAACATGGTAGCGATAATGAACAATATGGAATGGTTGTAATGGGTATAGCCCAAGCCCCAGTAAATAAAATAGCCGACCATGCCCACCAGCATAGCGGCAAAGACAGCATTAATCAGCTTCAAGTTGGCACTCATCTGAGTTTGAGCCATAGGATCAGCTTCCTTAAGAATTGCGGATGTGTTTCGGACTATTGTAACCTTTTTGCAATCTTTCTTGAAACATTTATTTACCTTCGCCGCGCCAAATACCTGACAAATCGCAAAACCGCGTTAAAATGTTTTTTTACGGCCTAATCCGAACCACAACCCATGAATACCCAACTTTATATCGGCATCATGTCCGGCACCAGCATGGATGGTGCAGATGCCGTGCTTATTCGTATGCAGAGCAATCAATGGCAGGGCGCGCTGGCTCATGCCTTTACCCCGTATTCAGACGACCTCCGTCAAGAGCTTCTAAACCTTCAAAATATCGGCGACAACGAATTGCACCGCAGCAATATCCTGTCCCAGACCCTCAGCCGCCTTTACGCGCAAACCGTCCACACCCTCCTCTCAGAACAAAACCTGCCCGCCGAAGCCGTTACCGCCATCGGCTGCCACGGGCAAACCGTCCGCCACGCCCCCGAACACGGTTACAGCATCCAGCTTGCCAACTTGCCCCTGCTGGCGGAACTGACCGGCATTTTTACCATCGGCGATTTCCGCAGCCGCGATTTGGCTTCGGGCGGACAAGGCGCGCCGCTGGTTCCCGCCTTCCACCAAGCCCTGTTCCAACATCCGCAGGAAACCCGCGTCGTCCTCAATATCGGCGGCATCTCCAACATCAGCGTCTTACCGCCGCAGCAAGCCGCGTTCGGCTTCGACACCGGTCCCGGCAATATGCTGATGGACGCGTGGATGCAGCACAACTGGCAGCAGTCATACGACCGCAACGGGCAACGCGCCGCACAAGGCACTATCCTGCCTGATTTGCTGGACCGCCTGCTCGACCATCCCTATTTCAGACGACCCCACCCCAAAAGTACGGGCAGGGAGCTTTTCTCCTTAAACTGGCTTCAAGGTCGTCTGAAAGGCGGCGAAAAGCCCGAAGATGTTTTAAGAACCTTGGTTCGCTACACCGCGCAAACCATCCGCGACGCCGTCGATACAGCCGCCCCCGACACGCGCAATCTCTATGTCTGCGGCGGCGGCATCCGCAATCCGGTTTTGATGCAGGATTTGGCGGACCTGTTCTCCCCCTCTGTCGGATTGAACAGCACCGCAGCGCTCCACCTTGACCCGCAATGGGTCGAAGCCGCCGCTTTTGCCTGGCTCGCCGCGTGCTGGATAAACCGAACGCCCAGCAGCCCGAACCATGCGACCGGCGCAGCCAAAGCCTGCATCTTGGGCGCAGGCCACTACGCCTGATATCCGATTTCAGACGACCCGTCCGATATCGGCTGCCATAGCCGGACAATCCGTCCGCGTCCAAACTCCGTCCCATCAAAAAAGGTCGTCTGAAAAGCGGCAACCCGAGTTTGAAACTTGGTTGAACCGCGTTTTCAGACGACCTTTTACACGTCTCTTTCAATTATTCTTTTTTACCGGCAAGTCCGATGTCTTTTTCTTTATCGCCGACCTTCACTTGCGCCTTACCGGCAATCTCTTCGGCCTTGCTGCCGAAAATGTTCAAACGGTAGCTGCCTTTGTCTTCATTGTTGAGCGTCGCGCGTCCGTTGATTGCCGAACCCGCCCCTGCTGCGGCAATGTTGGCGGCAGCCAAATCGACATTGTAATCAGGCGCCATGCCGCTGATTTTGCCCTGACCTTGTTTTTTCTCAAAATCGATGGTGTACGTCAGGCGGCCGCTATTATCGTCGCCGTTAAACGCGATGCCGCGGTAGGTATAGCGGCCCAGTTGCGGCAGGTCTTTAAAGGCAATTTCCTTACCTTGCACTTCGCCGACTTTAAATTCATACGCCTGCAAGTCTTTCAGCTTGTTGCCGTCGGCAGGATCGGCTTTCTGCTTGATATATTTGGCAGCGACAGCCGAATTGTCTTGTTTGTAAACCATAAAATCGCCACGTTCCAAATCGATGACCTGTCCGTTGACGTTGATTTTGCCGACGTAATCATAATAGGAAATCTTGTCGCGCTTCAGAAAGGCGGTGTCCAAATTGTCGCCTTTTTTAAGCGTTTGCACCTTATTGTTGGCACTCAGCTGCATCGTGCCGTTTTCGGGAACGCTCTCGAAAACGGTAATGTATTTCACGCCCTTAGCCTTAGGATCAAAGCCTTTGCCTATCGCATCGGACAGCGCGGAAGAGGAGCTGCCGCAGGCGGCAAGCGTAGAAACCAAAGATGCGGCAAGAACCAAGCGGACGGCTTTCATGGTTTTCCTTTCGTTTGAAGTTGTTTGATAACATATTCATATTATCGCACCAGCCCTCAATGACGTATGATTTAAATCAATATTCATCATTCCTATTCCGCCGCTTTGCCAGCCTTTGCAGTTTATACCGTCGTCTTTTCATTTTTGTGAAACCGTTACACAGTCCCGCCGATTGCCAAACAACCCGATACCATGCTGCTTCCGCCATCTGCCTCTACCGTTGAGGTCGTCTGAAAGCCCGCTGCACTCGTTTTAGCGAAACTCACTTTGTTCGTTTTCAGACGACCTTTTTCCAACCCTGCTACAATACGCCTTTTATTGTTCACGCCGATTTTGCCATGACCGAGCCGACCTACATCCCGCTGCGCCTGCATACCGAGTTCTCAATTACCGACGGTATGGTGCGGATTAAAAAACTGATTGCCAAAGCGCAGGAATACGGTTTGCCTGCTTTGGGCATCAGCGATTTGATGAACGAATTCGGTTTGGTGAAATTTTATAAAGCCTGCCGCAGCGCGGGGATTAAGCCCGTCGGTGCGGCGGATGTGTGGATAGGCAATCCGAATGCGCCCGACAAGCCGTTCCGCGCCATGCTGATTATCCGCAACGATGCGGGCTATCTGCGCCTGAGCGAGCTTTTGACGGCGGCTTATGTCGGCAAAGACCGCAATGTCCACCATGCGGAACTCAATCCCGAATGGCTGGAAAACGGCGACAACAGCGGCTTGATTTGTTTGAGCGGCGCGCATTACGGCGAAGTGGGCGTGAATCTCTTGAACGGCAATGAAGACGCGGCGCGTGCGGCGGCGTTAAAGTATGCGGCGTGGTTTCCCGATGCGTTTTATCTGGAGCTGCAACGCCTGCCCGAGCGTCCCGAATGGGAGGCTTGCGTTTCGGGCAGCGTAAAGCTGGCGGAGGAATTGGGTTTGCCGGTGGTGGCGACGCATCCGACGCAGTTTATGAGCCGCGACGATTTCAACGCGCACGAGGCGCGGGTGTGCATCGCGGGCGGCTGGGTGCTGACGGACAAGAAACGTCCGCGCGATTTTACGCCGAGCCAGTTTTTCATTCCACCAGAAACGATGCTGGAGCGTTTCGCCGATTTGCCCGAAGCCTTGGAAAACACGGTGGAAATTGCCAAACGCTGCAATATCCATATCACGCTGGGCAAAAACTTCCTGCCGCTCTTCCCTACTCCGGACGGCCTGTCGCTGGATGATTATTTAGTGAAACTGTCCAACGAGGGCTTGCAGGAACGCATGGTTCAGCTTTATCCCGACGAGGCGGAGCGGGCGGCGAAAATGCCGGAATATCAGGAGCGGCTGGATTTTGAGTTGAACATCATCATCCAGATGAAATTCCCCGGCTATTTCCTTATCGTACAAGACTTTATCAACTGGGCGAAAACGCACGGCTGTCCGGTCGGGCCGGGACGCGGTTCGGGCGCGGGTTCGCTGGTGGCGTATTCGCTGAAAATTACCGACCTCGACCCGCTGAAATACGCGCTGCTGTTCGAACGTTTCTTGAACCCCGAACGCGTCTCCATGCCCGACTTCGACGTGGACTTTTGCCAAAGCAACCGCGGCCGCGTGATTGAATATGTGCGCGACAAATACGGCGCGCAGGCGGTGAGCCAGATTGTGACCTTCGGCACGATGTCGTCCAAAGCGGTGATCCGCGACGTAGGGCGCGTGCTGGAACTGCCGTTTACCCTGTGCGACAAACTGTCGAAGCTGATTCCTCTGGAAGCCAACAAACCTTTGGGTTTGGACGAGGCAATGAAGGCGGAGCCGCAAATTCAGGAATTGATCGAGGCGGAAGAAGCGGACGAACTGATTACGCTGGCGAAAAAGCTGGAAGACCTGACGCGCGGTCTGGGTATGCACGCGGGCGGCGTGTTGATTGCGCCGGGCAAGATTTCCGATTACAGCCCCGTGTATCAGGCGGACGAATCCGCCTCGCCCGTATCCATGTACGACAAGGGCGACGTGGAAGACGTGGGTTTGGTGAAGTTCGACTTTTTGGGCCTGCGCAACCTGACCATTATCGAAATGGCGCAGAACAACATCAAAAACACCACCGGCGATATTGTCGATGTCGGCAAAATCCCGCTCGACGACCAGGCTGCCTACAAAATCTTCCGCGATGCGAACACTACCGCCGTATTCCAGTTCGAATCGACCGGCATGAAAAAAATGCTGAAAACGGCGCACACCACCAAGTTTGAAGAACTCATCGCCTTCGTATCGCTCTACCGACCCGGCCCGATGGACAACATCCCCGACTTCGTCGCGCGTATGAAGGGTCAGGAATTCCAATACATCCACCCGCTGCTCGAAGGCATCCTCGCGCCGACCTACGGGATTATGGTGTATCAGGAACAAGTGATGCAGGCGGCGCAGATTATCGGCGGCTACTCGCTCGGCGGCGCGGACTTGCTGCGCCGCGCCATGGGTAAGAAAAAGCCCGAAGAAATGGTGAAACACCGCGAAATCTTCGCCGAAGGCGCGGCAAAACAAGGCATTTCGCGCGAAAAATCCGACGAAATCTTCAACTACATGGAAAAATTCGCCGGCTACGGTTTCAACAAATCCCACGCCGCCGCCTACGCCCTGATTTCCTACCAGACCGCATGGCTCAAAGCCCATTACCCCGCCGAATTTATGGCGGCGACCATGTCGTCTGAATTGGACAACACCGACCAGCTCAAACATTTCTACGACGACTGCCGCGCCAACGGCATCGAGTTCCTGCCGCCCGACATCAACGAATCCGACTACCGCTTCACGCCGTATCCGAACATGAAAATCCGCTACGCACTCGGCGCGATTAAAGGCACGGGCGAAGCCGCCGTCGAATCCATCATCGCCGCGCGTCAAAGCGGCGGCAAGTTTACCGGCCTGTTGGACTTCTGCGAGCGCGTCGGCAAAGAACACATGAACCGCCGCACCCTCGAAGCCCTGATACGCGGCGGCGCGTTCGACAGCATCGAACCCAACCGCGCCATGCTCTTGGCAAACATCGACCTCGCCATGAACAACGCCGACCAAAAAGCCGCCAACGCCAATCAGGGCGGACTTTTCGACATGATGGAAGACGCCATCGAACCGGTGCAGCTCATCGACGCGCCCATGTGGAGCGAATCGGAAAAACTCGCCGAAGAAAAAACCGTCATCGGCTTTTACCTGTCCGGCCACCCCTTCGGCCCGTATGCCCAAGAAGTCCGCCAAATCGCCCCGACCAAATTAGGTCGTCTGAAACCGCAAGACAGCGTGCGCCTCGCCGGATTCGTTACCGCCGTGCGCACCATGATGGGCAAACGCGGCAAAATCGCCTTCGTCAGCCTCGAAGATTTGAGCGGACAGATTGAAATCATGGTCAGCGGCCAGACGCTGGAAAACTGCGCCGACTACCTCAAATCCGACCAAGTGCTGATTATCGAATCCAAAGTCAGCCGCGATGATTACGGCGGCGGCGACGGGCTGCGCATCATGGCAAACCAAGTCATGACCCTGCAAATGGCGCGCGAACGTTACGCCCGCAGCCTCAGTCTCGCCCTCGCCCCCGGCCACGACATCGAACGCCTCGCCGCTATCCTCACCGCCCACCGCCTGCCCGACACGTCGCACATCCCGCTGCAACTGTCGTACAGCAACGACAAAGCGTCGGGCAAGTTTCAAGTGCCGCCGAAATGGATGGTGACGCCGAGCTCTGCGTTATTCGACGAACTGGAAAAACTGCTCGGCAGCAGGGCAGTACGCGTGAATTGGTAAGGAACAGGGGTCGTCTGAAACAGCGACGGAAAGCTGCTGTTTAAACTGCATCGCCATTAAAATACAAAGCTGTACCTTTATTATCAGACGACGTTTGATAAACCATTCAAAGACGTCGTCTGAAAACGCAAAACCACACCACATTACAATTAAATCATCACTCACCACACCACATCATGAACACATACTCCGAAGAACCTGACGGCTTCATCCTGTATGACGAAAGGCCCGATCCCTTCGACAACCGCCGCGCCAGCCGTACGCGCTTTGCGGCAGTAAACCTGCCCATTTTGCTGGGCATCAGCGCAGTGTCCGCACTATTGCTGTGGATTACCCAATCATGCTTGGGTCAATGCGGCATCAACCGGCAGGTCGGCGGCGCAGTGCATGTCTTTGCCATCGCCCTTTACGGTCTGCTGCACTATCAAAGCACTTGGCTGGAAAAACGCTGCAATGATGCAGGAAAGGGACATTATCCGGCGATATGGATGTTCAGAATCAGCCTCGTACTTGCCGCCATCAGCCTGATATTGCCGGTATTTACATTGCCTATGGTCGCAGGCGGACTGCTTCAATTCGTCTACGGCATGATATTGCCGTCCAACCCGCTGCCCAATCTGATGGGCTACCCCAAAGCCAACTCGACAGCCCTGCAAATCTGCGCGCTCTTAGCGTGTATCACGGCAGTGTTGATGGCTATCGGATTGCTACATTGGTTTTAAGTATTCCCAAATATAGTGGATTAACTTTAAACCAGTACGGCATTGCCTCGCTTTGCCGTACTATCTGTACTGTCTGCGGCTTCGTCGCCTTGTCCTGATTTAAATTTAATCCACTATA
>NZ_AJMT01000197.1:0-4371 GCF_000260655.1 Neisseria sicca VK64 | reverse complement strand
AAATAGCACATTCTCTGCTAAGAAGGTCGTCTGAAATGGTGTTTTAGGCTTTAGAATAGATTAAACTGCACTTTAGTAGGTTCACTAAAGTGCAGTTTTTTATGGTGTAACGTACTTTACCATACAGCTAGATTTTCAGACGACGTTTTTAAGCGAATCTTTAACCGATGATATTGGATGCGTTCAACCATGCTGCTTGGTCGCTATCGAATTTGGCAAATACGGTATTACTGCTTGCACCTGCCGCACGATAAGCAAGAGTTTGTTGATATGAATCGAACACGAGATAAGAACGGTCGGCATCGTAATAAGCAGGGTTTCTAACAAACATCTCTGACCAGCTCAAATTTGCGCTGTTGCCACTCAGCAGAGAACGCATAGCAGATAGGTCGAGTTTGTCCATATCAGAGTTAAAGTCGGTTAAACGATCGATACTGCCTTCACGGATATCTGCTGCAGTAAAGGCGACGGTGTCTTTGCCTGCACCTGTGACGATGGTGTCGCTGCCTAAACCGCCTGCAAGATAGTCATCACCGTCCCCACCGTTGAGATAGTCATATCCATTGCCGCCTGACAGTGTGTCGTCACCGCTCATGCCATACAAGGTATCATTGCCTTCTTCGCCACTCAAGCGATTATGCCCGCTGTTGCCTGTCAGGGTATTGTCGCCATAATTGCCAATGCCGAAGATGTTATTGCTACCTGTCAAAGTCAGGTTTTCGACGTTGGTTGGGGTGGTGTAGGAAACGCTGCTGTAAATGGTATCAGTACCCTCGAACCACCGCTCAGTGACAGTATCATTTATATTGTCCACATGATAGATATCATTTCCATATCCGCCGCTCATGCTGTCTGCACCGCTGCCACCGTCTAAAGTATCGTTGCCGTATCCACCATCGAGCAGGTCGTTTCCTTCGCCTCCTTGTAGCACGTCATCTCCGTTATCTCCGTAAAGATAGTCACGATCATCGCCGCCCATCAGCAGGTCGTTACCGTCCATGCCGTGCAGCGTGTCGTTTCCACGACCACCGCTTAAGTGGTTGTTGCCACTGTTGCCTATCAGGGTATTGTCGGAGTTGTTACCGAAACCGTAATTGTTGCCGTAGCCTGTCAAAGTCAGGTTTTCGACGTTGGTTGGAGCGGTGTAGGAAACGCTGCTGTAAATAGTATCAGTACCCTCGAACCACCGCTCGGTGACAGTATCATTTATATTGTCCACATGATAGGTATCATTTCCATATCCGCCGCTCATGCTGTCTGCGCCGCTGCCACCGTCTAAAGTATCGTTGCCGTATCCACCATCAAGCAGGTCGTTTCCTTCGCCTCCTTGTAGCACGTCATCTCCGCTATCTCCGTAAAGATAGTCACGGTCATCGCCGCCCATCAGCAGGTCGTTGCCGTCCATGCCGTGCAGCGTGTCGTTTCCACGACCACCGCTCAAACGATTGTTGCCGCTGTTGCCTATCAGGGTATTGTCGGAGTTGTTACCGAAACCGTAATTGTTGCCGTAGCCTGTCAGTGTCAGGTTTTCGACGTTGGTTGGGGCTGTGTAAGAAACGCTGCTGTAAATGGTATCGGTACCTTCTCCCCACCATTCAGTAACCGTATCGTTCACATTATCTACATAGTAAATATCATCTCCGTATCCTCCGCTCATGCTGTCTGCACCGCTGCCACCGTCTAAAGTGTCGTTGCCGTATCCACCATCGAGCAGGTCGTTTCCTTCTCCTCCTTGTAGCACGTCATTTCCACTACCTCCGTAAAGATAGTCGCGATCATCGCCGCCCATCAGCAGGTCGTTACCATCCATGCCGTGTAGTGTGTCATTACCACGACCACCGCTTAAGCGGTTGTTGCCACTGTTGCCTATCAGGGTGTTATTTGAGTTGTTGCCGAAACCGTAATTGTTGCCGTAGCCGGTCAGTGTCAGGTTTTCGACGTGTGTCGGTAAGGTAAAGTTTGTATCGGCGTAAACGGTATCGTTGCCTTCATATTCATATTCAACGATGGTGTCACCTGCATTTTTACTGTGGTAAACATCGTTGCCTAAGCCGCCGTAGAATACGGTATGCCCGAGACTGCCATATAAAACGTCATCGCGGGTCGTGCCTTTAATGACGACGGATTCATTGTTTGCTACGTTATAGTATAAAGGATGCAATGTATTGGCCATAATGGCTCTCCTTGTGAACAAGTTGCTGGGAAAAATAGATATAAATATCTATTTGACATTTATAGGTTTTTTCTTGTATGTTTGATGCTGATTGTATCGAGAAATAGAATGATGCAAAAGATATAATAATTTATATTATTGTTTTTTATATTAATTTAAAATATGAAATAATATTTAATAGTATTTTAATGTCGAGAGGGTGAAAAAACGAAAAGGTCGTCTGAAAACTGATTTTCAGACGACCTTTTGTTGCTATCTGTAACGAATCATGCTTTATGTGTCGTTTCCCAGTAAAAGCAGATTCGTTTTAAATGGTCTGTTCTTTTTAGCAAATCTTTAGCCGATGATATTGGATGGGCCCAACCAGACAAAATCGAATTTGGCAAATATGGTGCTGCTGCTTGAACCTGCCTCACGATAAGCAAGAGTATGCTGCTCTGTATCGAAGATGAGATAAGGACGGTCTTTTTGGAGAATGACCTCAGGGTCTTTTTCAACGAACATCTTTGACCAGCTCAAATTGGCGTTGCTGCCAGTCAGCAGTGAACGCATACCAGATAGGTCGAGTTTGTCCGTATTAGGGTCAAATTCGACCACGCGATCTATACTGCCTTCACGAATATCTGATGCAGTAAAGGCAACGGTGTCGTTGCCTTCACCTGTGATGATGGTGTCGCTACCCGAGCCGCCTGCAATATAGTCATCACCGTCTCCACCGTTGAGATGGTCATTTCCATTTCCGCCTAACAGGGTGTCGTTGCCACCCATGCCGTACAGGGTATCATTGCCGTCTTCACCGCTCAGACGATTATCCCCTTTGTTGCCTGTCAAGATATTGTCATTATGGTTGCCAATACCGAAGATGTTGTTGCTACCTGTCAAAGTCAGGTTTTCAACATTTGCTGCGGCGGTGTAGGAAACGCTACTGTAAATGGTATCGGTACCTTCTCCCGATCGCTCGGTAACTGTGTCATTTACATTGTCCACATAATAGATATCATTTCCATCCCCACCGGTCATCTTGTCTACGCCGTAGCCACCGTCTAAAGTATCATTTCCATGTCCGCCATCAAGTACGTCGTTGTTTTCACCACCTTCTAGGATGTCATCTCCGTTACCCCCGTAAAGACGGTCGTCACCTGCGCCACTCTGCAGAAGGTCGTCACCGTCCATGCCGTAGAGCGTGTCATATCCATCTAGATTATCGAGCAAGTAGTTGTTGCCGCTGTTGCCTGTCAGGATGTTGCTTTCTTCGTTGCCATAACCGTTGATGTTATCGTTTCCTATCAGCGTCAAGTTTTCGACGTTGCTATTAATAAAGTAGGAAACGCTGCTGTAAACAGTATCGGTACCTTCATCAAAATATTCGTCAACTTCATCGAGCCAATTATCAACATAGTAAATATCATCCCCCTGGTCACCACGCATGAAGTCTACTCCACTACCACCGTTTAAAGTGTCGTTGCCATCTCCGCCCACAAGGCCGTCGCGACCATGTCCGCCCTCGAGCCAGTCGTCGCCATCTCCAGCATAGAGCCGGTCATCGCCATCTCCACCATAGAGCCGGTCATCGCCATCTCCAGCATAGAGTGAGTCCTTGCCATCTCCACCATAGAGCGAGTCGTCGCCGTCACCGCCTAGCAACAGGTCGTTACCAGCCATACCTTCTAGCTTGTCATTGCCGCGACCGCCGCTCAAGCGGTTGTTGCCGCTGTTGCCTATTAGAATATTGTTGGAGTTGTTGCCAAATCCGAAGGTGTTGCCGTTGCCTGTCAGTGTCAGGTTTTCGACGTGGGTCGGTAAGGTAAAGGTTGTATCGGCGTAAACCGTATCATTGCCTTCATGTGCATATTCAACGATGGTGTCGCCTGCGTTCTTACTGTAATAAATATCGTTGCCCAAGCCGCCGTAGAATGTGGTGTGTCCGAGACTGCCATGTAAAACGTCATCGCGGGGCGTTCCTTTAAGGACGTCTGATTTATTGTTTGCTGCGCTGTGGGATAAAGAGTGCAATGTATTGGCCATAATGGCTCTCCTTGAGAACAAGTTGCTGGGAAAAAATAATGCTATCTATTTGACATTAATAGATTTTTTATTGTGTCGTATGATGCCGATTGTATCGGGGAATAAAATGATGGGAAAGAGATAATAATTTATATTATTGTTTTGTATATTAATTTAGAGTAAGAGATACTATT
>NZ_AJMT01000196.1:0-4607 GCF_000260655.1 Neisseria sicca VK64 | reverse complement strand
AGACAGCGGCAGGGAGGAATCGGTAGAGGTGGCGGTGATTTCGACGCGGTAGGCGGTGTTGGCGGCTTCGGAGGCGGTGAAGGATTTGACGGAGAGGGACGGGGAGAACCGGGAGAAGGTGAGGTGGTAGGATTGGCGGGCAGTCATGATAACACTAGGATGAATTTATGATGAACGCCGAGAATATACCATAACCATAATGACAAATATATTTGTTAAGATGAATGGCATAAATTTCACCTAAACGGCAAGAAAAATACCATGCCGTTAAATTCCCTCCATGTATACACGTATACATGTATACAGTTATAATTCAAAGCTGTACTGTATCTCAGACCCATTCCATGAAAAAAATCCTCGTTACCGGCGGCGCTGGCTTTATCGGCTCGGCAGTTGTCCGCCACATCATCCAAAATACCCAAGATTCTGTCATCAATCTCGACAAATTAACTTACGCGGGCAATCTAGAATCACTGACCGACGTAGCCGAAAGTCCCCGTTACGCTTTTGAGCAAGTGGACATTTGCAATCGTGCCGAACTTGACCGTGTGTTTGCACAACACCAGCCCGATGCCGTCATGCACTTGGCAGCGGAAAGCCATGTTGACCGCTCTATCGATTCAGCAGGCGAGTTTATCCAAACCAACATCGTCGGCACGTTCAACCTGCTGGAAGCTGCGCGCGCCTATTGGCAACAGATGTCGTCTGAAAAACAGACAGCGTTCCGTTTCCATCACATTTCCACCGACGAAGTCTATGGTGATTTGCACAGCACGGACGATTTGTTTACCGAAACTACGCCCTACGCCCCGTCCAGCCCCTATTCCGCTTCCAAGGCTTCCAGCGACCACCTCGTGCGTGCATGGCTGCGCACTTACGGCCTGCCGACCATCGTAACCAACTGTTCGAACAACTACGGTCCGTATCACTTCCCTGAAAAACTCATTCCATTGATGATTCTGAACGCGCTCGACGGCAAACCGCTGCCCGTGTACGGCGACGGGATGCAAATCCGCGACTGGCTGTTTGTCGAAGACCACGCCCGCGCGCTGTATCAGGTTGTTACCGAAGGCGTCGTCGGCGAAACCTACAATATCGGCGGACACAATGAAAAAGCCAATATCGAAGTGGTCAAAACCATCTGCGCACTGCTGGAAGAACTCGTTCCTGAAAAACCTGCCGGCGTGGCGCGTTACAAAGATTTGATTACCTTCGTGCAAGACCGCCCCGGCCATGACGTGCGCTACGCCATCGATGCCGCCAAAATCGGCAGGGAACTGGGCTGGAAACCGCAGGAAACGTTCGAATCCGGCATCCGCAAAACGGTGCAATGGTATTTGGACAACAAAACCTGGTGGCAAAATGTACTGAGCGGCAGCTACCGTTTGGAACGCTTAGGAACAGGAAAATAAGTTTTCAGACGACCTTCGCAGTCAGAGAGGTCGTCTGAAAATCAAAAACACCCCTTCAGGAGAAACTTATGAAAGGCATCATCCTTGCCGGCGGCAGTGGCACACGCCTCTACCCCATCACACGCGGCGTATCCAAACAGCTCCTGCCCGTGTACGACAAACCCATGATCTACTATCCCCTGTCCGTATTGATGCTGGCGGGAATACGCGAAATCTTGGTCATTACCACCCCCGAAGACAATCCCTCTTTCAGACGACTGCTCGGCGACGGCAGCGATTTCGGCATCTCCATCAGCTACGCCGAACAACCCAGCCCCGACGGCTTGGCGCAAGCATTCATCATCGGCGAAGAGTTCATCGGCAACGACAACGTCTGCTTGGTCTTGGGCGACAATATTTTCTACGGCCAATCGTTTACCCAAACCCTGAAACAAGCCGCCTCCAAAAAACACGGCGCCACCGTGTTCGGCTACCAAGTCAAAGACCCCGAACGTTTCGGCGTCGTCGAATTTGACGAAAACTTCAATGCCTTATCCATCGAAGAAAAACCGAAACAGCCCAAATCCGACTGGGCGGTAACGGGCTTATATTTCTACGACAACCGCGTCGTAGAATTTGCCAAACAGGTCAAACCCTCCGCACGCGGCGAACTCGAAATCAGCACGCTCAACCAAATGTATCTTGACGACGGCTCATTGTCCGTACAGCTTTTAGGACGCGGCTTTGCATGGTTGGACACCGGCACGCACGAAAGTCTGCACGAAGCCGCCTCATTCGTCCAAACCGTGCAAAACATCCAAGACCTGCAAGTCGCCTGCCTCGAAGAAATCGCTTGGCGCAACGGCTGGCTTTCAGACGAGCGTTTGGAAGAACTCGCCCGCCCGATGGCAAAAAACCAATACGGCCAATACCTGTTACGCTTGTTGTCGGGTATAAACCGCTAAGCTCAAATCTATTGTATTCACAGTATCAAGCGTAGTTTTTCTTGATTCGTTCAAGTGGAATTGAAAATATGAAAATCATTGATACCACCATTCCCGAAGTCAAACTTTTAGAACCGCAAGTCTTCGGCGACGCGCGCGGCTTTTTTATGGAAACCTTCCGCGACGAATGGTTTAAGGTCAACGTCTGCGACCGCACCTTCGTGCAGGAAAACCATTCCAAATCAGGCAAAGGCGTATTGCGCGGCCTGCATTACCAAACCGAAAACACGCAAGGCAAACTCGTCCGCGTCGTTGTCGGCAAAGTGTTTGACGTTGCCGTCGATATGCGCAAAGACTCGCCGACTTTCGGCAAATGGGCGGGCGAAATCCTGTCGGCTGAAAACAAACGCCAACTGTGGGTACCCGAAGGTTTCGCACACGGCTTTTACGTTTTGAGCGATGAAGCCGAATTCGTTTACAAATGCACGGACTATTACAACCCGAAAGCCGAACATTCGCTGATTTGGAACGACCCAACCGTCGGCATCGAATGGCCGCTGCAAGGCGAACCCAACCTGTCGCCCAAAGACTTGGCAGGTAAAATCTTGGCAGAAGCCGCAACCTTTTAAGGTCGTCTGAAAACGATTGCAGGCGGTTATCCCATTTGCCCTTATGCGGCAGAATCAGGATAATGCGCCTGCATCGATTATTCTCAAACCCAAACGGCAAACACCATGAATTTTTACGATTTACTGATTTCTCCGTTCGCAGAGTTCGATTTCATGCGTTATGCGCTGGCATCGATATTCTGTTTGGCACTCAGTGCCGCACCTGTCGGCGTTTTCCTCGTGATGCGCCGTATGAGCCTGGTCGGAGACGCATTAAGTCATGCTGTTTTGCCCGGCGCCGCGATAGGTTATATTTTCGCCGGTTTGAGCCTGCCGGCAATGAGCATAGGCGGCTTTGTTGCCGGCATGCTGATGGCTCTTTTGGCAGGATTAGTCAGCCGTTTTACCACTTTGAAAGAGGATGCCAACTTTGCCGCATTTTATTTGAGCAGTCTGGCAATCGGCGTCATCTTGGTCAGCAAACAAAAGGACGGCAGCGTAGATTTACTGCATTTGCTGTTCGGTTCCGTCTTGGCAGTGGACATCCCTGCATTACAACTGATTGCCATCGCCGCCAGCATAACGATCACCGCTTTGGCAATCATCTACCGCCCCTTAGTCTTGGAAAGCATAGACCCTCTGTTCCTAAAAGCCGTTGGCGGGAAAGGCGGCTTTTGGCATGTCGTGTTTCTGGTGTTGGTGGTTATGAACTTGGTTGCCGGCTTTCAAGCACTCGGCACGCTGATGTCGGTCGGACTGATGATGTTGCCCGCCATTACCGCCCGCTTGTGGGCAAAAAATATGGGTATGTTGATTTTATTGTCAGTCTTGCTGGCACTCTTCTGCGGCTTTGCGGGCTTGCTGTTTTCGTATCACGTCGAAATACCGTCGGGTCCCGCCATTATTTTGTGTTGCGGCGTCTTATACACCCTGTCCGTCATCTTCGGCAGCGAAGGCGGCATATTGACCAAATGGATACGCGGCAAAAAACACCGCACTACTTGACGGCAAGTCATACTCTCCAAACCAATCAACCCGTCAATCCATTGTTCCTGACCCGGTTTCATTGCCCAACTGAAAAAAAAGGTCGTCTGAAAAGTGAACTGCACCCCAAAAGTTGGACATCCCCTCCAACTCACAAGGTGCAGTTTTTTTATGAGCAAATATACATTACACTTCAAATACCAAGCCGTACTCCACTACCTGCATATACGCAGCCAACAGCGTACCGCAGAACACTACGGCATTTCCCGAACCCACCTGAGACGATGGATACGCGCCTATCAAGAAGGCGGTATCGGCGCACTCGAACATCCCCAATCCAAAACCATGACCCAACACCGCAAAAACCCCTTCATCGCAGATAAACCCGATCAAGAAAAAACACAGGCAGAGCTTATTGAAGAGTTGTGCTATATGCGCGCAGAGGTCGCCTACCTAAAGGAGTTAAAAGCCCTCAGCCAAAAGCGGACCGAAAAGGACAAAGCCAAACCGTCCAAACACTGAGGGCGCAACACCCGCTCAAATACCTGCTGCACATCGCAAACCTGCCCAAAAGCAGCTTTTACTACCACCACCAAGACCGACCCGACCCCGACGCAGCCGACAAAGCCCTCCTCGTCGAAACCTACCGGCGGCATAAAGGACGCTACGGACAAAGGCGC
>NZ_AJMT01000195.1:0-1448 GCF_000260655.1 Neisseria sicca VK64 | reverse complement strand
CGGGATAAAGTTTATTCATTTTCAACCCTTATTTGTAGAAATTATTGTTTTTTGTATAGTTGTCTCCTTTTTTTATTTCTATTTTGTAGTTTCCCTTTTTAATAAGAAAATTTCCGTTTGAGTATAAGGTAACTGTTTGATTGACTTTTTTTGCCAGTTTCTTGGTAAGAGGTTCTTCCAGTCCCCAGAAAATATCTATATCGGTTTTCATAGAACTTTCAGAGGGTAGACGGGTAATTTTTTTGGGATCATTTTCTCCGCCTCCTACAACATCATAATCACCCAAGATATTGTACTCTTCTCCTTTGTCTTTGACGGGAATAGTTCCTGCTCTAGGGCATTTAGTTCCTGCTTTTCTCGTTTCTTTAGTGGCATGGCAGTGTATTTTTCCTTTTTCTAGAAAAACTCCGCTGTCTTTACTCGGTTCGTTACTTTCCCGGAAAACTACTTTATAGAAATTTACAGTTTTCGGATAAACCGTAATAACCAAACCAATGATTGCTATATACGCTCCTTTTTCATGAAAAATCATAGGGGAATTGTCTTCATTTCTTGCTAAAGAATAAGATAAGCTAACTGGTTCGATGATTGAGAAAGTAATGCTTTTTTGATCATGCTGGGTTTTAGCTCTGACAGTTATCGAACCTGCCTTATCCAAAGCGGAAAAAGAAATTTCGTTTGATGGTGTTTTCGATTTGACAGACGAAGGGTTGACCAGATTCGATTGGATTTCCCACAATACGGGGATATTGGAGCGGATGGTCACGGCTTCGCCCACGCCTATGGTGGTTCTGTTGCGGTTTTTCGGCAGTTTGGCGGCGGTTTCCGATGTGAGCTCGATTTTGCAATAGGCTTCATATTCTATGGTAATGTGTTGGAAAGCCGGGTCGCCCCACCAGCACGAATATTTGGCAGGTAGTTCGGATTCGCCGAATTGGTAGCCCTTTTTACGCATTTCCGCCGCTTTGGCGCGGGCTGCTGCTTCGGTCAGGTTTTCCTTGTACAGGCCGCCTCCGGCTGAATTGGAATAGTAGGCACGGATAAATTTGCCACGGATTTTATCTTGTTCTTTGCAGTGTTGCGACATGACCCTCTCCTTTAATGAGAATTATCTGTTGTGTCTTACATTATCGATGTTATGGGTAAACAATTTCTAAAAGTTTCCATTATTTTTTATGAATAATTAGTATGCATCATATCGTTTGGTTGAGTCAGATGCAAACAAAACACTCCAGTCCTTCCCGTAAGTTGCGCTGGAACGAAGAACAGAAGGCTTTGGATTTTGAAACCTATCAGCAAAATGCCTCACCGATGCTGCTTAAATTGAATTTGGAAAATTGATATAGTGGATTAAAATAAAAATGAGACAAGGCGGCAACGCCCGCCGTGTACGGGTAGTACATAAGGGCGTTGGCAACGCCGTATCATTGCAATTTTAATCCACTATA
>NZ_AJMT01000194.1:0-23924 GCF_000260655.1 Neisseria sicca VK64 | reverse complement strand
GCTGGAAAATATCCAACCCGCCCTTCCCTCGCAAACGGTATCAAAACTATTCCACAAACCGCATGATGCCAAGCAGCCGGCAAACGAAAGGTCGTCTGAAAACCTGAAACAAGATTTTTCAGACGACCTTTTGATTTGGATTTGTTATAGTGGATTAAATTTAAATCAGGACAAGGCGACGAAGCCGCAGACAGTACAGATAGTACGGCAAGGCGAGACAACGCCGTACTGGTTTAAAGTTAATCCACTATATTTTCCAGTCAATCCAAAAAATAAAAAGCACGGTAATCAACCGTGCTTTTTGTAAAGCAAATCTGCTTATTTGTTTTTGTGCGAACGAAGATAATCCAAGGTCTTGAGTTGGGCAATCGCTGCGGCCAAGGCTTTGTGTGCTTCAGCCAGCGATTTATCATCTTTGGCTTGAGAAATGCCGGTTTCCGCCGCCTTCTTGGCAGCTTCCGCGCGCTCCCGATCCATCTCGGAACTGCGTACGGCAACATCCGCCAACACAGTAAGTTGGTTGGGCTGCACTTCCAGCACTCCGCCGGAAACGGCAACAAGCACTTCTTCGGCTTCGCCCGGCACGGTCAAACGCAATGCACCGGGACGTACCAAACTCATAATCGGCTCGTGTCGCGGATAAATACCGAGCTCACCTTGAACAGTCGGAACCACTACAAAACTGGCTTCGCCTGAATAGATGTTCTGCTCGCTACTTACCACTTCAACTCGCATGATGCTCATGCCGACCTCCTTAGTTTAAGGTTTTCGCTTTCTCGACCGCTTCTTCGATACCGCCTACCATGTAGAAAGCTTGTTCAGGCAGATGGTCGTATTCACCGTTCAAGATAGCTTTAAAGCCGGCAATGGTGTCACGCAGCGATACATATTTGCCGGGAGAGCCGGTAAATACTTCGGCAACGTGGAACGGTTGCGACAGGAAGCGTTGGATCTTACGCGCACGCATCACGGTCAGTTTATCTTCGTCTGACAATTCGTCCATACCCAGAATGGCAATAATATCGCGCAATTCTTTGTATTTTTGCAGGGTAGATTGTACGCCGCGGGCTACGTCATAGTGCTCTTGACCCAATACCATCGGATCCAGTTGACGTGAAGTGGAATCGAGCGGGTCAACTGCGGGGTAAATACCCAAAGAGGCAATATCACGGCTCAATACGACAGTAGCGTCCAAGTGGGCAAATGTCGTTGCAGGAGACGGGTCAGTCAAGTCATCCGCAGGTACATATACGGCTTGAATAGAAGTAATGGAGCCTGTTTGGGTAGAGGTAATACGCTCTTGCAAACGACCCATTTCTTCAGCCAATGTCGGTTGGTAACCTACTGCTGAAGGCATACGGCCCAACAATGCGGATACTTCGGTACCGGCCAAAGTGTAACGATAAATGTTGTCCACGAAGAACAATACGTCGCGACCTTTGCCGCTTTCATCTTTTTCATCACGGAAGTATTCGGCCATCGTCAAACCGGTCAAGGCTACACGCAGACGGTTACCCGGAGGTTCGTTCATCTGGCCGTAAACCATCGCCACTTTGTCCAATACATTGGAATCTTTCATCTCGTGGTAGAAGTCATTACCTTCACGGGTACGCTCACCCACACCTGCAAACACGGACAAACCGCTATGTGCTTTGGCGATGTTGTTAATCAATTCCATCATGTTGACAGTTTTGCCTACACCGGCACCACCGAACAGACCTACTTTACCGCCTTTGGCAAACGGACACAGCAAGTCAATCACTTTAATGCCGGTTTCCAACAGCTCAGTAGTCGCAGACAGTTCATCAAATTTCGGAGCTGTCTGATGGATGGCACGGTGTTTGTCGGTATCAATCGGACCTGCTTCGTCAACAGGCGTACCCAATACATCGACAATACGTCCCAACGTGCCTTTACCTACCGGCACTGTAATCGGCGCACCTGTATTGCTTACAGTCATGCCGCGTTTCAAACCATCCGAACTACCCATTGCAATAGTACGGACTACGCCGTCACCCAGAAGCTGTTGCACTTCCAAAGTCAGGCCGTTTGCATCCAATTTCAGGGCGTCGTAAACACGCGGAATGGCATCACGCGGGAACTCCACGTCAACTACCGCACCAATAATTTGTACGATTTTGCCTTGGCTCATTATCGTATCCTAATTTCCTGTTCAGGTTTCAGACGACATTAAACTGCCGCCGCACCTGCTACAATTTCTGACAATTCCGTGGTAATCGCAGCTTGACGCGATTTGTTATATACCAAACGCAACTCTTTAATGGCATTGCCTGCATTGTCGGTGGCTGCTTTCATTGCCACCATACGCGCAGCTTGCTCTGATGCCATATTGTCACTCAATGCTTGATAAACCACAGACTCTAAATAGCGGCGAACCAGATATTCCAACACAGCGATAGGACTTGGCTCATAACGGTATTCCCAACTGAATGAAGAATAACTCTCCTCGTCTTCTATCACATTTTCGCCGATAGGCAGCAGAACCTCCAACCGTGGTTCTTGACGCATGGTATTCACAAAACACGAATATACTAAATGTATTTTATCTAACTCATGCTTCTCGTAACGTTGGAAGATTTCAGTCAATGGACCAAGCAGCAATTCCATTCTTGGGGTATCACCCAAATTAATCGCACTGGCAATAACGTTCAAACCGATGTTTTGACAAGCTGCCAAACCTTTACTACCTAAACAGACGACATCAACTTCAATGCCTTGTTCTTGGTATTCTTGGACTTGCGCTAAGAATTTCTTCAAAACATTCGCGTTCAAACCACCGCAAAGACCTTTATCAGAGGTGATTAAAATGAAACCTACCCGACGTGTTTCACGATGAGGTGCCAATAATTTAATACCGTGATCTTCATGGGTTCGCGCCAAATGACTCATAACTGTCCGTACTTTTTCGGCATACGGACGCGCCAAGCGCATCCGTTCCTGAGTCTTCCGCATTTTAGAGGTTGACACCATCTGCATCGCTTTAGTGATCTTTTGGGTATTTTGAACACTACGGATTTTGGTGAGAATCTCTTTTCCGACTGCCATTTCAGACTCCTTTCATTTCAGCTCTTAGGCTTGGTAAGCATAAGAAGATTTGAAAGAATTCATGGCTTCGGTCAATGCTTTTTCACTTTCATCGGACATCGCACCTGATGCATTGATTGCTTCTAAAACACCAGGATGCTGAGTGCGTACAAAGCTCAAAAATTCCGCTTCGAAAGCCAATGCCTTGGATACCGGTACATCTTCGTAAGAACCATTATTAATGGCCCACAAAGTCAAAGCCATTTCGGCTGTATCCAAAGTGCTGAATTGTTTTTGCTTCATCAATTCAGTAACCACTTCACCGTGTTGCAGCTGTTTGCGTGTGGCTTCATCCAAATCGGAAGCAAATTGCGAGAAGGCTGCCAACTCACGATATTGGGCAAGTGCCAAACGGATACCGCCACCCAGTTTTTTAATTACTTTGGTTTGCGCAGCACCACCTACGCGCGATACCGAAATACCAGCATTAATCGCAGGACGGATACCGGCGTTAAACAAGTCGGTTTCCAAGAAAATCTGACCGTCGGTAATCGAAATCACGTTTGTCGGTACGAATGCAGAGACGTCGCCGGCTTGCGTTTCAATAATCGGCAATGCAGTCAGAGAGCCTGTTTTGCCCTTCACTTCACCATTAGTCAGTTTTTCAACTTCGTGCTCATTTACACGGGCAGCACGCTCCAACAAGCGGGAGTGCAGATAGAAAACGTCGCCAGGATATGCTTCACGACCGGGAGGACGGCGCAGCAACAGGGAAATTTGACGGTAAGCAACAGCTTGTTTGGACAAGTCATCATATACAATCAATGCGTCTTCACCGCGGTCGCGGAAAAACTCGCCCATCGTACAACCTGCATAAGGTGCAATATATTGCAGAGCAGCAGCTTCAGAAGCAGTCGCCGCAACCACAATAGTGTGTTCCATTGCGCCATGCTCTTCCAATTTGCGTACTACGTTGGCAATAGAAGATGCTTTTTGACCGATTGCAACATAAATACAGATAACGCCTGTACCTTTTTGGTTGACAATAGCATCCAATGCTACGGCTGTTTTACCTGTTTGACGGTCACCAATGATCAGCTCACGTTGACCGCGACCAATCGGAACCATTGAGTCAATGGCCTTCAGACCGGTTTGCATAGGCTGGTCAACTGATTTACGGGCAATTACACCCGGTGCAATTTTTTCGATTGGCGCTGTGGAAGATGTGTTGATCGGGCCTTTACCATCAATCGGGCGACCCAGCGCATCTACAACGCGACCAACCAACTCACGGCCGACAGGTACTTCCAAAATACGGCCGGTACAAGTAACTGTGTCGCCTTCTTTAATATGTTCGTATTCACCCAACACTACGGCGCCGACGGAGTCGCGCTCCAAGTTCATCGCCAAACCGAAAGTGTTACCCGGGAATTCGAGCATCTCACCTTGCATTGCGTCTGACAAGCCATGAATACGAACAATACCGTCTGTTACAGAAATAACCGTACCACGGGTACGTACTTCTGTATTTCCAGACAGATTTTCAATTTTAGCTTTAATCAAATCGCTAATTTCAGCAGGATTAAGCTGCATGAAAACTCTCCTAATTTGTCATAGTCGCATACAGGGCATTCAATTTACCCTGCACCGACAAATCCAAGACCTGGTCACCCACTTCAACTTTGACACCGCCAATTAATTCAGGCGCGACTTCAGTTGTAATCTGCAACTTACTGTCAAAGCGTTTTTTCAATATTTCAGCCAACTCAGCCAATTGATCTTCAGTCAATGGATAAGCACTGTAAATCACAGCGGACTTAGTATGATTGAATGACAAGGTTAAAGCTTGATATTGAGCATAGACTTCAGGCAATACAGGCAAACGTTTTTGCTCTACCAGAACAGTAATGAAATTCTTCAATTCATCACTTTTTAATTCAACGAGTTCGGCAAGTACATTTACCTTTTCAGAAGTATTGATTTCAGGTTGCTCAAGAAAAGAAATTACTTTCTGATTTTGAACAACTGCGGCTAATTCTTCCAGTCCGCCCAACCAAGACTCAATTTGGTTTTTTTCCTGCGCCAGATTAAACAATGCTTTCGCATAAGGTCTGGCAATCGTTGCGAACTCAGCCATAAGATTACAGCTCCTGTTTTAAAGCACTGAGCAGCTGCGCATGTTTTGAAGTATCTACTTCACTGCGCAAAATAGACTCTGCACCTTTAACCGCCAATGCAGCAACCTGTTCACGCAAAACTTCGCGTGCACGATTCATTTCTTGCTGGGCATCAGCTTTAGCTTGTGCTGTAATCCGCACTGCCTCGATAGTAGCTTGCTCTTTCGCTTCTTCTACGATTTTGGCGGCACGTTTTTCGGCGTTTGCTACCATTTCGGAAACTTGGTTACGCCCTTCAGCCAAGAGTTCTGCAACTTTCTTCTCTGCCTGTTCAAAATCGCTCTTACCGCGCTCGGCAGCAGCCAAGCCTTCGGCAATTTTTGCGGCACGCTCATCCAATGCTTTTGCGATTGGCGGCCACACGAATTTCATGGTAAACCAAACCAAACCGAAAAAGACGATGATTTGAGCGAATAAGGTTGCATTAATATTCACGTTAGTTAACCTTCGTACTAGTGTTAATCAAACAGACCGAAGTCTGTACCTAGACGGATCACGCCGTTTGATTATGCACCAAATGGTTTAACGAAGGCGAACAACAGTGCAATAGCCACACCAATCAGGAATGCGGCATCAATCAGACCAGCAATCAGGAACAATTTAGTTTGCAGCGGACCAATCAATTCAGGTTGACGAGCAGAAGACTCCAAATATTTGGAACCGACCATTGCGATACCGATAGAGGCACCCAATGCACCCAATGCTACGATCAAACCACATGCAATTGCTACCAAACCCATTTTTTACTCCTTGAGAAAACAAAGAAAGTTAATGAAAAACTACCTAATAAATTAATGTGCATCATGAGCTTGTCCGATATAGACAAACGCCAAGGCCATAAAGATAAATGCCTGCAGGGTAATCACCAAGATATGGAAAATCGCCCATGCCAATCCGGCAAGGATGTGGAAACCAAACAGAATCGGATCCAACACTTCAACGCTTCCAGATGTCGCCCAAGCGCCACCCAGCAAAGCAATCAGAAGGAACACCAGCTCGCCGGCATACATGTTACCGAACAACCGCATACCGTGAGAAACTGTTTTAGAGAGGAATTCAACCAGATTCAAAAGGAAGTTGGCGGGAGCAAGTTTGGCGCCGAACGGAGCGCTGAACAACTCATGAATCCAACCACGGATACCTTTGATTTTGATATTGTAATAAATACAAATCACCAAGACACCGATAGCCAACGCTAATGTGGTATTCAAATCTGCGGTCGGTACAATACGCAACAATGCATGATGGTTACCGGTAATGTTTTGCCACAGCCACGGGAACAAATCGACCGGCAGCATATCCATGGCATTCATCAGGAAAATCCATACAAACAGCGTCAAGCCTAACGGGGCAATGGCTTTTCGAGATTGCTCGTTGTGAATAATGCTTTTACACATATCATCCACAAACTCAAACAAAATCTCGACGGCAGCCTGAAAACGTCCGGGCACACCCGCCGTCGCCTTCCTGGCCCCACGCAAAAGTAGGAAACTTCCGATTACACCCAACAATACAGAGAAAAATATTGCATCAATATTAATAAAAGAAAAATCAGCAATATTATCCAAGCCTTGTCCTTTAGCGACATCGGAAAGGCTGGTCAAACTTTGCAAGTGGTGCGTGATGTAATCAGTAGCAGTAATTTTGTCACCTGCCATAATGCTTCACTCTCAACAATACTAAAAAAACCAAATGGCTGACACCGAGCAATCCGAACAAGAACGGAAAGAATATCAAAGACTGATGCCAAACTGCGAATACGGCAAGCATCATTACCAGCGACAGCACTACTTTTAAAACTTCCCCAATAATGAACGCTTTACCATGATACAAAGGGTTACACTTGGAAAGTTTTAAAAGTAAAACTGCGAAAGCGGAGGGAATAAGATAGGAAAACCCGCCTGCGACAGCAGACCAAAATCCTGCCAAACCTGAAAATGCGGCGCTAATCAGCGCAACCGCTGCCAAAACCAGAATTTGTAAGATGAGAATCTGCTTCATAAAAACGGGAAATCCCGACAGTAATGCGAGGCTAAATATAATCAAGAAGCCTATGAACGTCAAGCAATATGTTAATCTTTGTGAGTTCATATCCAACTTTACCTTAACGTAAGGCAAAGAGTTCGCATTATATCACGCATTACATACAATTACAGACATTAGATTGCAGAATTTTCAATATTTTCATCTTGATTCTAAAAGCAGGTCATCTGAACGTTTCAGACGACCTTCGACATCAGGCTTTATAAGGGTTTCTGTTTTATTTCGTTTAAAATAAAACGATATAAATCAGGCAAGTCTTTGGCAGATTTTCTTTTCGCAGAATATTCTGTGATTCAGGACATAACCCACGTTAATACCATCATCATTCAACAACCGCCCTTCCCTCTTTTTTCAGACGACCCCCACCTTCAAACGTCGTCTGAAACCCGTTTCCACTCCAATGCCAAATCATACAAGGCTTTTTTGCCTTCGCCGGTAATTTTGGCGGCAAGTTCGGCGGCCTGCTTGGTGGGCAGTTCGGCAGCGAGGATTTTCATAACGTTTTGCGCGACCTCGGGCAAGGTACCGTGTTTTTCACGGGGCGCAGGATGGAGGATGAGCACCATTTCGCCGCGCGCCTGATTGCCGTCGTTTTTCAGGGTCGTCTGAATTTCAGTAACCGTGCCGCTGAGGAAGGTTTCAAAGGTTTTGGTGATTTCTCGGGCGAGGGTCAGGCTGCGTTCGGGGAAGAGGGCTGCCATGTCGGCAAGGGTGGCTTCGATGCGGTGCGGGGTTTCAAACATCACGACGGGGAAATCAGCCTGCGCCCATTTGGCAAGCAGCTTCTGCCGTTCGCCGGATTTCGGCGGCAAAAAACCGTTGAAGTAGAAATTGGGTTCGGTAACGCCTGCGACGCTCAATGCACCCATGACCGCGCTCGCGCCGACAACGGGGACGACCTTGAACCCTGCCTCGCGCACGCGGCGGGCGAGTTTCGCACCGGGATCGCAGACGGCGGGCGTACCTGCGTCGGAAACTTGTGCGACAGTGAGGTCGTCTGAAAGATGGTTGATGATTTTGTCCGCCATTTGCTGTTCGTTATGCTCGCGCACGCTGACGAGTTTGCCCTGTATGCCGTATGCGCTCAGAAGCTGTGCGGTAACGCGCGTATCTTCGGCGCAGATGATGTCGGCTTTTTGCAGGACGGCGAGCGCGCGCAGGGTGATGTCCGCCAAATTGCCGATGGGCGTGGCGACAACGTATAATGTCCGTTTTTCGATACTGTCGGCGGCTTTTTGAAGGTGTTTTTGAAACATGGCTTTATCAGGTCGTCTGAAAACAATATAACGATATTATACGGGGTAAACTTCCATGCGTCTGAACCACAAACAAGGGGTGGCGGGCGAAGATGCCGCGCTGGCGTTTCTTCTTTCGCAAGGCTGCAAACTCGTGGCGCGCAACTGGCACTGCGCTTACGGCGAAATCGATTTGATTGTCAAAAACGGTAACATGATTCTGTTTGTTGAAGTAAAATACCGCAAAAATCAGGGTTTCGGCGGTGCCGCATACAGTATTTCGCCGTCTAAGTTATTGAAACTGCAACGGTCTGCGGAGTATTATCTGCAACAAAACGGCATGACGGATAGCGCGTGCCGCATCGATGCGGTGCTGATAGAAGGAAACCGCCCGCCCGAATGGATAAAGAATATTACAGGTTGACGATATGACGACATTACAAGAGCGCATTGCCGCCCATTTCGCCGAAAGCATCCTTGCCAAGCAGGAAGCCGAAAAAGTATTGGTCGAGCCGACTGCTCAAGCAGCGGAATTGATGCTGCAATGCCTGATGAATGACGGCAAAATTTTAGCCTGCGGCAACGGCGGTTCGGCTGCCGACGCGCAGCACTTCGCCGCCGAAATGACCGGACGCTTTGAAAAAGAGCGGATGGAACTTGCCGCCGTCGCGCTGACGACGGATACGTCTGCGCTGACTGCCATCGGCAACGACTACGGCTTTGACCATGTGTTCAGCAAACAAGTGCGCGCGCTCGGACGTGCCGGCGACGTTTTGGTCGGCATCTCTACCTCCGGCAACTCCGCCAACGTTATCGAGGCCATCAAAGCGGCACACGAACGCGATATGCACGTCATCGCCATGACCGGCCGCGACGGCGGCAAAATCGCCGCCATGCTCAAAGACACCGACGTACTGCTCAACGTCCCCTACCCGCGCACCGCCCGCATTCAGGAAAACCATATCCTGCTGATACACGCCATGTGCGACTGCATCGACTCTATGTTGCTTGAAGGAATGTAAGCCTTTTTTCAGACGACCTCTTTTAAAGGTCGTCTGAAACATATCCGCCGAACCCATCATCAAGGAAAAAATATGAACATCAAACGTCATACCGCACCCGTTCTGACCGCCCTCCTCCTCAGCCTGACACTCAGCGGCTGTGTCGGCGTACTCCTCGGCGGCGCGGCAGTCGGCACTAAATCCGCCATCGACCGCCGCACCACAGGCGCGCAAACCGACGACAACGTAATGGCGGTACGCGTCGAAACCACCGCCCGTTCCTACCTGCGCCAAAACAACCAAGCGCAGGGTTACACCCCCAAACTCAACGTCGTCGGCTACAACCGCCACCTGCTGCTGCTCGGACAAGTCGCCACTGAAGGCGAAAAACAATTCGTCGAACAAATCGCCCGTGCCGAACAAGCCGCCGAAGGCGTGTACAACTACATCACCGTCGCCCCCCAAGGACGTACCTTCGGCGACATAACCAACGACACATGGGGCACATCCAAAGTCCGCACCGCCCTTTTGGGCCTCAAGCCCACCACGCAGGCGCGCGTCAAAATCGTGACCTACGGCAACGTGACCTATGTGATGGGCATCCTGACGCCTGAAGAACAAGAAAAAGTTACCCAACGCGTCAGCACCACCGTGGGCGTACAAAAAGTCGTTACCCTGTATCAAAACTACACCCAACAGCCATAGGATTGCCCCTTGACTGACAGGTCGTCTGAAACCTGATTTTGTTTCAGACGACCTATTACGATACAATCCGCCCGATTGATTTCATTTTTACCGATTTGTCATGTCCAAAACCCCTAAATCCTCATTCCAACTCAAACCCAAACATTTAATCGGAGCCTTTTTCGGCGTCTGCATCATTGCTGTTGCCGCCTTGGTCATCGGCGTCATCAGCACCATCAAAAGCCACGACTCCCAAGAACGCGAAGCCATTAAAAACAAACCCGTTCCCAAAGACACCCCTGTCGAAGTCTGGCGCCCCATCGGCGCTCCCGAAGAGGACAGAACCAAGCCTGCCGCCAAAGCCGAGCTTGACGACGACGAAAAAACCGATTCCCGCAATCCCGTCATCCCGCCCAAAAACAAATCAAACGGCAAAAACAGCAACACCGCCCCGACTGAGGACGAAGCCTCAGAAGACAAACCCGCCAATAACAAAGCAAACGCCAAACCTGCTGTAACCGAAACGCCCGATACCGAAGAAAAAGCGCCGCGCAGCACACCCGCCGCAACAGGCAACAGACGTACACCGCCGGAACAGCCGACCGAATCCAAACCCGCAGCGAAACCCGAACAACGCCAACCCGAATCAGCCAAACCGGCACCTAAGCCGACGCCGAAACCTAAGACTCCTTCCAAATCCAAAGAAGTCATCGACAATCTATTCTAGTGCGGACTGGCATTCGGCTTTAATTTGAACTTCAGGCATCAGTCGCGAATCCAAAAAAGCCGAAACGTCCGCACGCCTCGTTGCAGTGTTCCAAAAACAAGCTGCCAACTCATCCCCTTCCCTTTCAGACGACCTTTGTGCCGCAACAAGGTCGTCTGAAACCATCAAGGAAACAACATGAACGAAATCATCATCAAAACCCCCGAAGAAATCGAGAAAATGCGCGAACTGGGCAAACTCGTTGCCGAAGCCCTCGACTACATCGGACAATTCGTCAAACCCGGCGTAACCACCAACGAAATCGACAAACTCGTTTACGACTACCACGTCAACGTCCAAGGCGGCTATCCCGCCCCCCTGCACTACGGCAACCCGCCCTACCCCAAATCCTGCTGCACCTCCGTCAACCACGTCATCTGCCACGGCATTCCTGACGACAAGCCGCTCAAAGAAGGCGACATCATCAACATCGACCTGACCATCAAAAAAGACGGCTTCCACGGCGACTCCAGCCGCATGTTTACCGTCGGCAAAGTCTCCCCCATCGCCCAACGCCTGATCGACATCACCCACGAATCCATGATGGCGGGCATCGCCGCCGTCAAACCCGGCGCGACCTTGGGCGACATCGGCTACGCCTGCCAACAAGTTGCCGAAAACGCAGGCTACTCCGTCGTACAAGAATTTTGCGGCCACGGCATCGGACGCGGTTTCCACGAAGCCCCGCAAGTCCTGCACTACGGTCGGAAAGGACAAGGCGTCGTCCTGAAGCCCGGCATGATTTTCACCATCGAGCCGATGATCAACCAAGGCAAACGCCACCTGCGCATCCTAAACGACGGCTGGACAGTCGTGACCAAAGACCGCTCCCTCTCCGCCCAATGGGAACATGAAGTTTTAGTGACAGAAACCGGCTACGAAATCCTGACCATCAGCCCTGCCACCGGCAAACCCTAATCTGTCAAACCATCCCGCTCTCAAAGCAAAAAGGTCGTCTGAAATATAAACAAGGTTGTTGGCGAAACCCGCAAACCTCGTTTTCAGACGACCTTTTTAAATTGCCTCTATCAAAACCATTCCCGACCACCCAATCCAGATCTAAACATCGGGCTGAGATATAGACAAATCTGCCCATCTCCACTGCACTTTCTCCATAATTTCATGCAAAACAATTATGTATAATAAATAATGTCAAACGCAACATTCCCGAAACGACTGTTTATTTGTGTAAAATATTACCGATACCAAATTACTATCCTATTGTTTTAAATGTTTTTTCTTCTATAAAATATTTAACTTGGAAATATTTAGCCAATTTATGAAGAATTCTACAAAACTTCTTTCGAATATACTGTCTAACAATTCAGTATAGATAGTTTTCTATGTCGCAATTAATGATTTCCCCTGTAAGGAACTTTGCCGTCGAAAACTAATTTGCACTTTCCCAATGTGAAGAAGCAGAATTGCTTATCAACAAACAATACAGAAGAAAAAGGAATTTTCATGAAGTCGTTTGAGAAAATTGACAACATCCGCGATATCCGCAAAAAACTCGGTTTGAACCAAATGGACTTTTGGAGCCGTATCGGCGTAACTCAGTCCGGTGGTTCACGTTACGAATCCGGTCGTAATATGCCCAAACCCGTACGCGAGCTGCTGCGCTTGGTACACATCGAACGCGTTGACTTGGCAAAAGTAAACCGCGACGACTTGGCAATTGCCTCCCTGCTGAAAAACCGCGACCCTGAGTTGTACGCTTCCTTGAAAAAAGAAGCCAAATCCGACAAAGGCAAATAAGCCCGTTTCGATTTGTTTCAAAAAGGTCGTCTGAAACGATATTCCGTTTCAGACGACCTTTTTGCGCTATAATCCGCAATTATTTTTTAAACAGACGTTTGCCCGCAAACCCTTTTACAGACAGCATTTTTTACCATGTTAGACAAATACAATCCCGCCGAAATCGAATCCAAACACTATCAAAACTGGGAAACCCAAGGTTATTTCCAGCCCGATATGGATTTGACCAAACCGTCTTTTTCCATCCAACTGCCGCCGCCCAACGTAACCGGTACGCTGCACATGGGCCATGCCTTCAACCAAACCATTATGGACGGCCTAACCCGCTACTACCGCATGAAAGGCTGCAACACCGCCTGGATTCCCGGCACCGACCACGCCGGCATCGCCACGCAAATCGTGGTCGAGCGTCAGCTTGCCGCGCAAAACGTGTCCCGTCATGACTTGGGCCGCGAAAAATTCTTGGAAAAGGTGTGGGAATGGAAAGAAGTTTCCGGCGGCACGATTACGCAACAGATGCGCCGCGTGGGCTGTTCCGCAGACTGGACGCGCGAGTATTTCACAATGGACGACGTGCGCGCCGAAACCGTGACCGAAGTGTTCGTGCGCCTGTTTGAGCAAGGCTTGATTTACCGCGGCAAACGCTTGGTGAACTGGGATCCCGTATTGGGTACGGCGGTGTCGGATTTGGAAGTGGAAAGCGTGGAAGAACAAGGCTCTATGTGGCACATCCGCTATCCGTTGGCGGACAATCCCGCCGAAGCTGTTATCGTGGCGACCACCCGTCCCGAAACGCTGCTGGGCGACGTTGCCGTTGCCGTCAATCCTGAAGACGAACGTTATACCCATTTGATTGGCAAGGAATTAATCCTGCCGCTGACCGGCCGCACCATTCCCGTGATTGCCGACGAATACGTTGAAAAAGACTTCGGTACCGGCTGCGTGAAAATCACGCCTGCGCACGACTTCAACGACTACGAAGTCGGTAAACGCCACGACACGCGCTTGGTTAATGTGTTCGATTTAGAAGCCAAAGTGCTGGCTAACGCCGAAGTGTTCAACTTCAAAGGCGAAGCGCAACAAGGCTTTGCCCTGCCTGAAAAATACGCAGGCTTAGACCGTTTTGCCGCGCGCAAACAAATGGTTGCCGATTTGCAGGAACAAGGCTTGTTGGTAGAAATCAAAGCGCACACGCTGATGACGCCGAAAGGCGACCGTACCGGCTCAGTGATTGAGCCGATGCTGACCAGCCAATGGTTTGTGGCGATGTCAGCCACACCAAACGGTGGCGAACCTGACAGCGAATTCAAAGGCTTGAGCCTCGCCGACAAAGCCAAAAAAGCCGTCGACAGCGGCGCGGTACGCTTTATCCCCGAAAACTGGGTCAATACCTACAACCAATGGATGAACAACATCCAAGACTGGTGTATCTCACGCCAACTGTGGTGGGGCCATCAAATCCCCGCGTGGTACGACGAAGCAGGCAATGTTTACGTCGCCCGCAATCAGGCGGAAGCCGAAAAACAAGCCGGCAAAACTGGTTTGACCCGCGAAGAAGACGTATTGGACACATGGTTCTCCTCCGCGCTCGTACCGTTCTCCACGCTCGGCTGGCCGTCTGAAACCGACGAACTCAAAGCCTTCCTGCCGTCCAACGTCTTGGTCACCGGCTACGAAATCATCTTCTTCTGGGTGGCGCGCATGATTATGATGACCACCCACTTCACCGGCAAAGTACCGTTTAAAGACGTGTACATCCACGGCATCGTGCGCGACCACGAAGGCAAAAAAATGTCCAAATCCGAAGGCAACGTCATCGACCCCGTCGATTTGATTGACGGCATCGACTTGAATAAGCTGCTGGTGAAACGCACGACCGGTCTGCGCAAACCCGAAACCGCGCCGAAAGTGGAAGAAGCCACGAAAAAACTCTTCCCCGAAGGCATCCCCAGCATGGGCGCGGACGCATTGCGCTTCACCATGGCGAGCTATGCCAGCTTGGGTCGTTCGGTCAACTTCGACTTCAAACGCGCCGAAGGCTACCGCAACTTCTGCAACAAAATCTGGAACGCCACCAACTTCGTCTTGATGAACACCGAAAACCAAGACTGCGGCTACGGCGCAACCGCCACCGAGCCGCGCGGCTACTCCTTCCCCGATATGTGGATCATAGGTCGTCTGAATCAGACCATCGAGCAGGTTACGCAAGCCTACGAAACCTACCGCTTTGATTTGGCAGCGGAAACCTTGTACAGCTTCGTATGGAACGACTATTGCGACTGGTATCTGGAACTCGCCAAAGTGCAGCTCCAAACCGGCTGCGCCAGCCGCCAACGCGCTACACGCCATACCTTATTGCGCGTACTCGAAGCCGCCCTGCGCCTGCTGCATCCGATTATCCCGTTCATCACCGAAGAATTGTGGCAAACCGTCGCCCCTATGTGCGACGTGAAAACCGCCGACAGCATCATGCTCGCCCGCTTCCCCGAAGCCGACCGCGAACAAATCGTTCAGACGACCTTCGAGCAAATGACCGTGTTGCAGGATTTGATTGGCGCCGTCCGCAACCTGCGCGGCGAAATGGGTATCCAGCCCAACGTGAAAGCCCCTCTGTTTGTCGAAAGCGCGGACGACTTGGCGGACTACCTCAAATACCTGCCGATGATGACCCGCCTGACCGAAGCACAGCAAGTCGCCACCCTGCCCGAAAGCGAAGACGCCCCCGTCGCCGTCTGCAACGGCGCACGCCTGATGCTGAAAGTCGAAATCGACAAAGCCGCCGAAACCGCCCGTTTGAGCAAAGAAGCCGAGAAGCTGCAAAAAGCCTTGGACAAACTCAACGCCAAACTCTCCAAACCCGGCTACACCGAAAAAGCCCCCGCGCATCTGGTGGAAAAAGACAAAGCCGATTTGGCGGAATTGGAAGATAAGATGGCGAAAGTTCAAAATCAGTTGGCGAAGTTGAAAGACTAAATCAGCCCTGCATTTGAAGAACAAAGGCTACCTGAATACCAAAAATGGTCTTTCAGGTAGCCTTTGTTTCGTTTGGTTTTACCTACTCTGCTGCAGCCTTCAACTCCATCGCTCGGGTATAAAACGCGTGGACATCCATTCCCGCCTCTGCAAAGGCGGCAATCGGAATAAAATAGACGATGTTACGGTCGATATAAAACAACAGGAATGCTTGGTCTTCGATGATACGTTCCACGCCTGCCCAATGATGGAAATGCCTGCTGCGCCCTGCCTCCTCCTGAGTAAGGCCTTCGGCTGAAAGGATGACGGAGAAACGTCGCCCATCCAGAGGATGGCTGACTATGCGGGTAAAGCTGCGATATATCCAACGCTGCTCAAAATACGTTACCATGGTGGTGGCGTAGATGAGACCCGCCATTATCCATAGGGAGCTGCCGTCGTCCCCAGCTTTATACAGACAGTACTCCAAACTGTCAGTTTGCGAATCGGCAAACAGATAGCAGTTTTGAATATAGGTATTGTTGATGCCGTTAAGCAACCAACAAGCAAAGACGAATAGACTGCCCCACACCAGCAGGAATGCAGCCGAACCAAACCAATATTTGCGCCGCCAAGCAGGCTCTATATAACGCAAAAGCCGCTTTCCCGCATAGCGTCTGTCTTGATCGGTAGGAGAGAAGGATATTTGCAGGTGGTCAGTTTGCCGGGGTTCTGTGTACATAGCGCATCCCAAGATTGCTGGTTATTCAGGCAACTCCATTTTATGTGAAATAAGCCGTGTGGTGCAGTTTTATCGATGCAAAACCGACCTTTCCCACAGTTTGGAATTTCGTGAAAAGGTCGTCTGAAACGCCGTTTCCGTCTCTTTAATCGTTTTCAGGAGTTTCACACTACGCCTTGTACGGCTTGCCGCATACGCCGCAATCAGGATTTTTGTGGACGCGGAATGTCTGCCATTTGGCGGTAAGGGCGTTGTAAGTCGTCAGTTTGCCGTGTGCCGGTTCGCCTGCACCAGTGAGGATTTTGAGGGCTTCGGCGGCTTGGGTGGCGCCGATGATGCCGACCAGCGGGGAAAATACGCCGAACAGGGCGCAGGCGCCGTCGTCGGCGGTGTCACCGTCAAACAGGCAGGCGTAGCAAGGACTGTCGGGCAAATCGGGACGGTACACGGCGATTTGCCCTTCAAAACGCACGGCGGCGCCGGAAACCAGCGGGGTACGGGTGGCGACGGCGGCGCGGTTGATGGCTTGGCGGGTGGGATAGTTGTCGGTGCAGTCGAGGACGATGTCGGCAGTACGCATGAGTTCGGTCAGGCGGGCTTCGTCCAGCTTTTCGGTCAGGGCGGTAATGTCGCACGCGCTGTTGACGGCTTTCAGACGACCTGCCATCACTTGCGCTTTGGCTTGTCCGATGTCGGCTTCGGTGAAGGCGGTTTGGCGTTGGAGGTTGGTATCGTCTATGGTGTCGTGGTCGGCGATGATGAGTTTGCCGACGCCTGATGCGGCAAGATACGGGAGGGCTGCTGCACCCAGTCCGCCGCAGCCGACGACGAGGACGCGGGCGGCAAGGATTTTTTCCTGCCCTTCGATACCGATTTCGTCGAGAAGGATGTGGCGGCTGTAACGGAGCAGTTGGTGGTCGTTCATGATGAGTCGTCTGAATGTTGTATCACGGATGGAATCGGCAAAACGGAGCGGGTTTCTCGGTATTGTCACGACTGGGCAACCACCTGCTAGAAGCAAGACGGGCAACGCCGTCCCGACGTTTGCCCCCTGTTGTATCTATCCGTATGCCTCATGCCAAAGGTCGTCTGAAACCTCAAACCGGTTTTCAGACGACCTTTTTTTGTTCAATCAGAATTCGATGTTTTCGTAGGCATCGTCGAATACGAACGGGCCGCGTTCGCCGCCGCTTTCGGATTCGAGGTGGATGCGGGTCATCATCATGGACTGGTCGACTTCTTTCATCATGTCGTAGATGGATATGAGGGCGATGTTGACGCCGGTGACGGCTTCGGTCGTGATGCTTTTGCCGACTTCAGAGGAAACGGTTACGGTGGCTTTGACGTAGGCGAGTTCGACATCGACATCGAAATCGACGCGGACGTGTTGCAGGGGAAGGGGCTGGTAAAGTGGGACAAGCAGTCCGACCTGCTTGATGCCTTGGACGGCGGCGATACGGGCGACGTTGAGGATGCCTGCGTTTTGGGTGGCGTTTTCCGCCAAAACTTTGATGGCGGAGGTACTCATATTGATGGAGCCGCTTGCCACGGCGGTGCGGACGGTGGGTTGGCGTTTGTCGTTTTCGCGTACGGAATTGAAGTTGAACATACTGTGCCTGCGTGAAAATAGGATTTTATGTCGTAGTATTTTACGGGATTTCTACGCTTCGGACTATGCTGCGGATACGAACGGCAGAATAATCGGACTGAAATGCACGGACGGCTTTGTTAAGGAATTAACGGCTCGGCTTGCGCGGACGCGGGTTACATCAAGTTTCGGCGTTTTGCAACACCTTTTCCGATGGCGGTTTCAGACGACCTGCTATACAATGTTTTACGTTTGTTTTTGAGATAAATAAATAAAGAGAGAAAATCATGCAACTGCATATCCTGAACAATCCCAAAGACGCTGCTCTGGCAGCGGACGCGGAATTTTTGAAACAGTCTTTGTACAAACTCCTGCACGAAGAAGCCTCGCCTTTGGTAGTGGAAACGGTCAAACTGTTGTCCACTTCGGACGACAGCGCGGCTTTGATTGAGAAGGTTTTGCCGCAACTGGACGAACAGCAAACCCACGACCTGACGCTTGCCTGCGGCTTGTTCGCGCAGATTCTGAACATCGCCGAAGACGTACACCACGAACGCCGCCGCCAAATCCACGAAGAGGCGGGACACGGCGGCGCGGAAGGCAGCCTGGCGGAAACGGTACGCAAACTCAAAGCGGCGAAAATCGGCGGCAAGGCGGTTCAAAAACAATTAAATACGACCAATGTTACCGCCGTTCTGACCGCGCACCCGACCGAAGTGCAACGCCAAACCGTGTTGAATTTCAACCGCCGCATCCGCGCCCTCCTGCCCCGCCGCGAACGCTGCACCCATGCCGACGCGCTGGCGGAATTGCGCCGCGAAATCGACACTATCTTATTGGGCTTGTGGCAAACCAGTGAAACGCGCCACCACAAACTCAGCGTCAACGACGAAATCAACAACGGCGTATCCATTTTCCCGATGAGTTTCTTCGAGGCGCTACCCAAACTCTACCGCAGCATGGAACGCGAGTTTCAGACGACCTATCCTGATGTGGACGTGCCCGACATCTTAAAAATCGGCGGCTGGATAGGCGGCGACCGCGACGGCAATCCGTTTGTCTCCGCCGAAACCCTGCGTTTCGCCTTCCGCCGCCATGCCGACGCGGTGTTCCGCTTTTACCGCGGCGAACTCGACAAACTCTACCGCGAGCTGCCGCTTTCCGTCCGCCGCGTCAAAGTCAACGATGACGTGATGGCGTTGTCCGACGAATCGCCCGACGAAGAAATCGCCCGCACCGAAGAGCCGTACCGCCGCGCCATCGCCTACATCATGGCGCGCGTCATGGGCAAAGCCCGCTCGCTCGGTTTGGGCATGGGCTGCAAATTCGGCTTCATGATGCCTTACGCCTCCGCGCAAGAGTTTTCAGACGACCTCCACAAGCTGCAACGCTCCCTGCGCGACAACGGCAGCGCGCTTTTGGGCGAAGGCAGACTCGCCGACCTGATCCGCTCCGTGTCCGTGTTCGGCTTCCACATGATGCCGCTCGACTTGCGCCAACACGCGGAAAAACACGCCGATGTCGTCGCCGAACTCTTCAAACACGCCGGTTTGGAAGACTACGGCAGCCTTTCCGAAACGGAAAAACAAACCGTCCTGCTGCGCGAGCTGAAACACCAGCGGCCGCTGTCCAGCCCGTTCATCACTTACAGCGAACACACCCGCCGCGAAATGGCGATTTTCAACGAAGCGCGCAACATCAAAGACGAATTCGGCGAAAACGCCGTTACCCAAAGCATCATCTCCAACTGCGAACAACCCAGCGACCTGCTCGCCCTCGCGCTGCTGCTTAAAGAAAGCGGTCTATTGACAGTTGAAAACGGCAAACCGCAAAGCCGCATCAACATCGTCCCCCTCTTCGAAACCATCGAAGCCCTCGAAAACGCCTGCCCCGTCATGGAAACCATGTTCAGCAACGAATGGTACCGCGACCTGCTTCAAAGCCGCGACAACATTCAGGAAATCATGCTCGGCTATTCCGATTCCAACAAAGACGGCGGCTACGTTACCAGCTCTTGGTGCCTCTATCAGGCAGAATTGGGTTTGGTCGAACTCTTCAAAAAATACGATGTCCGTATGCGCCTCTTCCACGGCCGCGGCGGCAGCGTCGGACGCGGCGGCGGCCCGTCTTACCAAGCCATCCTCGCCCAACCCGCAGGCAGCGTGGCCGGACAAATCCGCATTACCGAGCAAGGCGAAGTCATCACCGCCAAATACGCCGATCCCGGCAACGCCGTGCGCAACCTCGAAACCCTCGTCGCCGCAACGCTCGAAGCCAGCCTGCTGCCCGATCAAAAAGACCCCGAACCCGCGCTCATGCAGGCATTGTCGGACGTATCGTTCAAATACTACCGCGAGCTGATTACCCACCCCGACTTCATCGACTATTTCCTGCAAACCAGCCCCATACAGGAAATCGCCACCCTCAACCTCGGCAGCCGCCCCGCCAGCCGCAAAACCTTGGCGCGGATTCAGGATTTGCGCGCGATACCGTGGGTGTTCTCATGGATGCAAAACCGCCTCATGCTGCCCGCGTGGTACGGCTTCGGCAGCGCAGTGGAAAGCCTGTGCGAAGGCAAACCCGAAACCCTTGCCGCCCTGCAGGAACACGCGCAGCACAACCCATTCTTCCAAGCCATGCTCTCCAATATGGAACAAGTCATGGCGAAAACCGACATCACCCTCGCCGAAAACTACGCCGGCTTGAGCGAATCGCCCGAAAAAGCTGCCGTCATCTTCGGCATGATTAAGGAAGAATACCAACGCAGCCGCAAAGCCCTGCTCGACCTTTTGCAAACCGACGAACTCTTGCGCGACAACCGCAGCCTCGCACGTTCGCTCGCCCTGCGGATTCCGTACCTGAACGCGCTCAACGGCCTGCAAGTCGCTATGCTCAAACGCCTGCGCAAAGACCCGCACGACCCGCACACCCTCCTGATGGTGCACCTGACCATCAACGGCGTGGCACAAGGTTTGCGCAATACAGGTTAAGGCAGCACGAAAAAGGTCGTCTGAAAACCGTTTCAGACGACCTTTAGACCAAGTGCAAACCATAGCGCGGGCTTTATCCGCGAAAACCCATACTGTTCTGCTGCATCACTGTGTTTACCGAGGTACGGCAGCCGCTTCGGCGTTGCGGATGAGCGCGGCACTACTCTATATCGCCGCACCATAACATTTCAGACGACCCCGAGGTCGTCTGAAACACAAAAACAGCTTACGTCAAGGGAGCCATCATTATGTCTGACATTGTCTTTATATTGTTATTCGGCAGGCTTCAACCCCACAGGACAACCGACTCATCCGACTCGCCCGTCCCCTTTTGGCATTCGGCGGCAGGCTCGGCTTTGATTTATTTATGCATACGCATAGTGACAATCATCGTTCATGATTCGATTTCCAAAGCCATTGACAGCCTCCCCTTCATCCTGTTTCAAACCATCTGCATGTTCGGCTGCTTGCTTTTGTATTTCAAAATGTTGCGTACCACGACCAACCCGAAACGCCGCCGGTTTATCTATTGGGGACTGGGCATTCTTTCAGGTATAGCCTTAACCCTACTGACCGAAAAATTGTTTTATTGGGCGAACTTATTTATTATGCATTGACTGGAGGGGCAATAGGCTGAATGCCGACCCTCTTTTTTCAGACGACCTCCAGGTCGTCTGAAAAACAAAAAATCTTACTCACAAGGCAATAATCATGTTAGACATTATATTCATATTAACATTCGGCAGACTTCAAGCCTCAGGAACACTAGACTTTCCCGACAAGCTCTATCCCATCTGGAAATGGGCGGTAGGCGCAGGCGTGCTTTATGCTGTGATAATGACACTGATAGGCTACGTTTTTTACTCATTCTTCTCTCCCTTCAGCTTGTTACTGACTGCCGCCGTGTCATCTGCCTGGTTCGCACTCTATTTCAAACTGCTGCGCGCCACCACTGACAAACCTACGCAGCACCGATCTATTTACTGGGGTGTCGGCATCGCTTCGGCATTTTTACTACCCTTCGCTCTAGGCTTTCTTAACGCATTGGTGCCCCTTCCACAATAACCCTTTTCAGACGACCTTTTCCACACTTCCGCATACCATGCCGACCAAACCGCCCGCCTACCACATCACGCACAAAATCCGCCAAACCCGCCGCATTTCGCGTAAAAGCATCGCTTTTCTGTTCCTGCTGGCAGGTTCGGCGCTGGTCGCACTGACCGCCCTCCTGTTTGCTTGGATGGCGGATTTCGCATTGGAAATGAATGCGGAGCTGGTGCAAAAATATCCTTGGTTTGCCTGGGTCGCCCTACCCTTCGGGCTGCCGCTCATCGTCTGGATTACCCGCCGTTTCGCACCCTACACCTCCGGCAGCGGAATCCCGCAAGTGCTCGCCAGCCTCGCCCTGCCCTACGGTGCCAACAAAACCCGCCTGATCCGCCTCCGCGAAACCCTCCTCAAAATCCCGCTGACTTTCCTTGCCATGTTTGCAGGCGCGTCCGTTGGGCGTGAAGGGCCGTCCGTCCAAGTCGGCGCGGCAGTCATGAGCGCGTGGGGCGCATGGTGCAAAAAACACGGCTTCGCCTTTCGCGGTATGCAGGAAAACGACCTCATCGCCGCAGGCGCGGCAGGCGGACTTGCCGCCGCGTTCAACGCCCCGCTCGCAGGCGTGATTTTCGCCATCGAAGAACTCGGGCGCGAAGTCATGCTGCGTTGGGAGCGGCAAATCCTGCTCGGCGTCCTCGCCGCCGGTTTCATCCAAGTCGCCATCCAAGGCAACAACCCCTATTTCTCAGGCTTCAGCGGCGGCGCGCTCGACAATATGCTCGGCTGGGTATTGGGCTGCGGACTCGCGTGCGGCATCGCCGGCGGACTGTTCGGACGCACCCTGTATCTCGGCGCCACCGCCTTCACACCCGCAAAATGGCGCGAACACATCCGCCGCCACCCCCTGATTACCGCCACCCTCATCGGCATCCTGCTCGCCGCCATCGGCACGCTTTACCAAGGCAAAACCTACGGCACCGGCTACCACGAAGCCGCCCAAGCCCTGCGCGGCATCCACGAAGCCCCCGCCGGACTCGCCGTCGCCAAATGGTTCTCCACCGTCCTGACCTACTGGACAGGTACGCCCGGCGGCATCTTCACCCCATCCCTCACCATAGGCGCAGTCTTGGGCGAACGCATCGCCACCCTCACCGGACTCGCCCAAGGCACCCACGTCCTCGTCCTCATCTGCATGGCAGCCTTCCTCGCCGGTGCCACCCAATCGCCGCTCACCTCCGCCGTCGTCGTGATGGAAATGACCGGCGGACAAAACCTCCTCTTCTGGCTGCTCATCGCCTGCATCTTCGCCTCACAAGTCTCCCGCCAATTCTCCCCCCGCCCCTTCTACCACGCCGCAGGCACACGCTTTAAACGGCAGGTGGAACAAAACGGACAGAAATGAAGCCTGATATTGCCGATGCGGGAAGGTGTAGGAAAGGTTGTCTGAAATCTTAAGTGGCTCGCGGGCGAAGCCCACGCTACAAAGTTTGTTGACAACACAAGTGCCGTAGCGTGGACTCTGTCCACGAAAATGATTGACGCAAAAAGGTCGTCTGAGAACCCGATGTAGGTTTCAGACGACCTTTCATATTTGAACTTTCTATCGGTTTTGGCTGACTCGGTATCCGTAACGTAGGTTCTACCCACGAAGATATAGTGGATTAAATTTAAATCAGGACAAGGCGACGAAGCCGCAGACAGTACAGATAGTACGACAAGGCGAGGCAACGCCGTACTGGTTTAAAGTTAAGCCACTATAAAACGGACAGGTCACCTGAAATCTTGAGTGGTTCGCGGGCAAAGCCCACGCTACAAAGTTTGTTGACAACACAAGTGCCGTAGCGTGGACTCTGTCCACGAAAATGATTGACGCAAAAAGGTCGTCTGAAAACCCGA
>NZ_AJMT01000193.1:0-6824 GCF_000260655.1 Neisseria sicca VK64 | reverse complement strand
CGCAGATTAGAATGTGTGCTGACTTCTGATACGGAATATGGTCAAAGGGCTCCGGAATATCAGTTCAAAACCCTATCCTCCCACCCAATAGATGAAAATGGATTGTCTTGCCTTCAAATTACCCTGCCTTTGTCCTTTTTATCGACCACTGCCCAACAGCAGGAATTCGAAGATTGGGTGGAATATGTTTGCAAACAGTTTGATATTTTCCACGGCTATGCCGGACTGACCATCGCTCTCCCCGATTCCTACTATAAATACCAATTTTATGAATACGCCGTTACCAAACGTTATTGGGGAGTAACACCTGATTCAGATTCACCCATAACCCTCCTTTGGTACGAAGGTATAAAATCTATCAGCTGGTACACACTTGTCGGTAAGGCGTTTCAGAATAAACTGAACAGCACGGAAATCCAAAACGTTTTGAACCATTATCGTGATATTACACTGAAGACTTATAACGGCACCATGGTATTCAAAGCAGGAAAATTCCCCGATTTGGGAGATAAAACCAAACCGTTGCCCGTTAATTACCTGATAGTGAACAACCTGATGCGGCCGATACTGACGCAAAAGCTGAACGACTCACTACATACTGCTTTCGGCAACGGCAAAAACCGCTACTCAGCTTCCCAAGGCTATTACTGGCTGCATCGTTGGGATAATGCCAATTTTGAAAACGGGATTTTTGATCCCGAAGGGACGAAGCAGGAACTGATGCCTGTTTACCGAGAACGTCCTTTGGAAGCACCTTATGCCGGGTTGTGGATACCCGACGATCTTGAGAATGCGATAGAACGACATTTTGAAGAAGGAGAAGTTTTTCCTGATAGGGGAGAGTATTACCAGCACCTTCTAAACGGCACAACGGAAATTTGGAAAGGTTATTGTGTTTGGCGTTTGGTCAAGCGGGACGACGGAGGCAGTGTACTGGTGGCTTCAGAGTTTTAATGATCCGATACTGCCGCGCCACCGTTTCAGACGACCCACGGACTCTGCCCAAACACAACAATTACTTTTAGAAAGGACACATACAATGTTTGATTTAACGTGCAGCTACTTAGACGATGACGATATAGATCACGAAGCCGAAAAGCAGTGGATTTTTAAAACTTTACACAGGTTTGAAAAAGAAGAGGAAATTAAATCTTTATTGAACGATTTTTCAAAATTTTCATCGTTGTATGACGAAGCCGTTGCAGCAGGATTGAAAAAAAGTGCAGTCAACGACTACATCATTATTTCCGCCTCAGCACCAGACGAGGTAACCGGCACGCTTAAAGAATATCTGGGGAAAACCATTTATGACGCCTGGGGCAGAACCGTGTCAAAAAGCCAAATGCTGCGGGATTTCGTCAGTGAATATAAATGGGCGCATTTAGATATGGAAACATTCGACGCTATGAATCAGGAGAATTTTCTTAATAATATTGAACTCTAGCAGTATCCGATAGGCGGACAGGAAATTGCAGCGAATCCCAAATGCGTCAAAAGAATGAATATAGGAAACTAAATGAAAAAAATCGATTTCATAATGCATTTCACCGTTATACAGCATTCCTTCGATCGTGTATTCAAGGATATGTTAGCTTTTCAAAAAGAACATCTCCAAGAGCTATTTGTATGTAACGATACAGTTACGGTAAAACTGTTGACAGAACGTAGAAATATCAAAAACGGCATGGTCAACTTTAAAGACAAAAGCTATCCGGTGATCAAGACCAGTAAAAACTACAATCACAACTATAAAGACAAATACGTCGAGTTTCCTCTGCCTCTCGCTGATCTTGCGCTGATGAAGGATTTTGCACTGACTTCGGAAGAAGTACAGCATGAGCCCGAAATGTTCGACCTGGACTGGCTGAATGTGCCCTATAAGGAATGGCATAAATATGAGGGGGAACATCGTGCAATAGAAAAACGACACGGTTTGTTTAAATTGCGTCCTAGTTTAAATATTGATGGGGATGTTAATTTGGGTCATTACTTTTTGATGAACGAATCCGATATCAGTAAAGCCTTGATAAAAGAATGGATATTCTTTTATTTGGACAAATATCAGGCACATTGTCATTTTCATGGATTGAATCGCTTTTACCCCCCGCCTGTCTGGCCATTTTCCCTTTACAAAAAACGTCTGGCTTTAGAATGGTTTACCTTTCTACCTGCCGAAATCCTACCAGAGGAAGTACCCAGTGCAAACGAGGTTATCTATCTTCCGAATAGAGGCAGTATCATTATTAGCACCGAGCAGCCCTACGACTTTGAGAATCCTGAAATGCGTAAGGTAACTGCCGCCATCGAACAGGAGCTGCACCATTTAGGATTGTTGCCTCTTGTGGATCATTTTGGCATTCCTCAAATTAGCGATTTACCCTTTATCAGTCGTGAACAGCGCCTGAAAAACATAAATCAGGGAAGCGGGATATAGGCAAAGAAAATGCGGGAGCCTTCTGCCCGCATTTTTTGTTTTCAGGCTGCTAACTACTAGATGCGGTATTACACGGTTTACCGCAGCATAGAATGGTAACCACACCGAATATGGAGAATATGGGACGCTACTCCTCTTTTTCTTGGATAAATACAGAGAAAGAAAGATTTTGAGATTTAAACCTGATATAGTGGATTAACTTTAAATCAGGACAAGGCGACGAAGCCGCAGACAGTACAGATAGTACGGCAAGGCGAGGCAACGCCGTACTGGTTTAAAGTTAATCCACTATATCTGAATTTGCGCAGAAGGCACGGATTTGGGCTTAAGATTTTTTATGCCATTCATTGCAATCAGTTTTTCAAAAAAGCCGAAATTCTTTAATGGCTGCATGAAAACAGCCAATACCCAGTCCCATCCATTCCCAAAGACAAAAAAATAAACCCTTACTGTTCTCCAGTAAGGGTTTATTGAAAATCTGGCACGCCCACGGGGATTCGAACCCCGGTTGCCGCCGTGAAAGGGCAGTGTCCTAGGCCTCTAGACGATGGGCGCGTAACCGAGTTGCGAACTATACATAAGCGTTAAAACGCTGTCAACGGGTTGAGCGTTTTTTATGGTCAAATCAGTTTCAGACGACCCTTCTGCGCCTTATCTTTGTATCCGCTTTGCCTGTATAATGCCGCTTTTAATGAAAAGGAAAACAAACCATGTGGTTCAAGCAGATCAGTTTTTATCCGCTCAACAAAGAAAAGCTGCCCGAAGCGGACGTACTTGCCGACAAACTTGCGGAGGCTGAATTCACCCGCTGCCAAGGTTTGGACTGGTCCAGCGAGGGCTTTGCCGCACCGGTTTCGTTCTCTCCCGAACTCGTTTTCCCTGCCGATTTTACTTTGCGCGTCGCCCTGAAAAAAGAAGAAAAAGTCCTGCCTGCCGGCGTCATCCGCGATATTTTGGAAGAGAAGGTGGCGGAAATCCAAAACAATGAAGCCCGCAATGTCGGCCGCAAGGAAAAACAAGAGCTTAAAGAACAAATCACAGACGACCTGCTGCCCCGCGCGTTTACCCGCAGCAGCCGTACTGAAGCGGTGTTCAACACCCGCCACGGCTATCTGCTCGTCAATAACGCGGCTTCCGCCAAAGCGGAAAACATCCTGACCAAGCTGCGCGAAGCCTTGGGCGGTTTGGAAGCCTCGCTGCCGAATACCAAGCAATCGCCCTCTTCCCTGATGACCAGTTGGTTGTTGCAAGGGCATTGCGAAGGCGGTTTTGAATTGGACAGCGATTGCGAACTCAAAGGCGTGGGCGATGTTGTTCCCGTCGTCAAAGTGTCCAAACAAGATTTGACCGCCGATGAAGTGGTCCAACACGTCAAAAACGGCAAAACCGTGACCCAGCTCGGCTTGGTGTGGCGCGAACAAATCGCCTTCATCCTCACGCAAGACTTCACGCTCAAGCGCATCCAATACCTCGACGTATTGCAGGAAGAAGCCGAAAGCAACGGCGACGATGCCGCCAGCCTTGCCTTCGCCTCGCAAATCCTGATGGCGGAATCCGTCAGCACCATGTTGGAAGAGCTGGTTTCCTATTTGGGCGGCTGGCAAGACTAATTTTTCAGACGACCTTTACACGATAAAAGGTCGTCTGAAACCTACCTCCGATGGACAACCTTTATGTTTAAACACCTCGCATTCCTGCCGCTTGCCATTATGTTTGCCCTCCCCGCCTCTGCCGCCGTCCTGACTTCCTATCAGGAACCGGGCTGCACCTACGACGGCGATGTCGGCAAAGACGGCAAACCCGCCGGCAAAGGCACATGGCGCTGCCAAGACGGACGCAGCTACACCGGCGCGTTTAAAAACGGCAAATTCGACGGACAAGGCGTTTACACCGTCTCCGCCAACCGCGAAACCTTCATCGAACCGTTCAATTCCAACAGCACCAAGTTCCGCAACATGATACTGTCGGGCACGTTCAAAAAAGGCCTGGCACACGGCAAATTCACCGCATCGCAAAACGGCGAAACCGTCTTCATCATGAAATGCGAAAACGGCATGATTAAAGAAGTGAAACTGCCCAAAACCAAATAACCCCGTCCCGCATTTTCAGACGACCTCTCCGCAGACGTCGTCTGAAAACCGCAAGAAACAAGGAAAACATTATGAGCATCAAGTCCGACAAATGGATACGCCGCATGAGCGAAGAGTTCGGCATGATCGACCCCTTCGAGCCGAACCAAATCAAAGAAGCCAACGGACAGCGCATCATCTCCTACGGCACGTCCAGCTACGGCTACGACATCCGCTGCGCCAACGAATTTAAAATTTTCACCAACATCAACAGCACCATTGTCGATCCCAAAAACTTCGACCCGAAAAACTTCGTCACCGTCGAAGACGACTGCTGCATCATCCCGCCAAACTCCTTCGCACTGGCGCGTACGGTCGAATACTTCCGCATCCCGCGCAACGTCCTGACTGTCTGCTTGGGCAAATCCACCTACGCCCGCTGCGGCATCATCGTCAACGTCACCCCGTTCGAGCCGGAATGGGAAGGCTACGTTACCCTCGAATTTTCCAACACCACCCCCCTGCCCGCCAAAATCTACGCCGGCGAAGGCGTGGCGCAAGTCCTCTTCTTCGAGAGCGACGAAATCTGCGAAACTTCCTACAAAGACCGCAACGGCAAATACATGGGACAAACCGGCGTCACCCTGCCGAAAACCTGATGATGGCAAGCCGCCGCCCGTGTTTTACAGACATTGCGGACATTAGGAAAAACACATCTGACGGCATCGGGTTTACCGTATCCGAATCCGTCCGAGGTCGTCTGAAAACTTAAAGCCGGCGTTTCAGACGACCCTTTTCATATCTGCCGCAAAGCCCGTCCCCAAACGCTTCCATTGTGAAAATATCCTTAATTTGGTTTACAATGATGCCATTTCCAAATCTTATCGAGAGAACAAAATGTTAGACATCCAACAGCTCCGCAGCCACACCGCAGCCGTCGCCGAACGTTTGGCGCAGCGCGGTTATGAGTTTGATACCGCACGTTTCAATGCCTTGGAAGAGCAGCGCAAAGCCGTCCAAGTGAAAACCGAAGAACTGCAAGCCTCGCGCAACAGCATTTCCAAACAAATCGGCGCATTGAAAGGACAGGGCAAACACGAAGAGGCGCAGGCAGCCATGGATCAAGTCGCCCAAATCAAAACCGATTTGGAGCAGGCCGCCGCCGATTTGGATGCCGTTCAGAAAGAATTGGACGCATGGTTGTTGAGCATTCCCAACCTGCCGCACGAAAGCGTGCCTGTCGGCAAAGACGAAACCGAAAACGTCGAAGTCCGCAAAGTCGGCACCCCGCGCGAATTTGACTTTGAAATCAAAGACCATGTCGATTTGGGCGAACCCTTGGGCTTGGATTTCGAAGGCGGCGCGAAACTGTCCGGCGCGCGCTTTACCGTCATGAAAGGTCAAATCGCCCGCCTGCACCGCGCGCTGGCGCAATTCATGCTCGATACGCACACGCTGAAACACGGTTACACTGAGCATTACACGCCCTACATCGTAGACGACACCACCCTGCAAGGCACGGGCCAACTGCCTAAATTTGCAGAAGATTTGTTCCATGTTACCCGCGGCGGCGACGAGAGCAAAAAAACGCAATACCTGATTCCGACCGCCGAAGTGACGCTGACCAATACCGTTGCCGACAGTATCGTGGCAGGCAGCGATTTGCCGCTGAAGCTGACCGCCCATTCCCCATGTTTCCGCTCCGAAGCAGGCGCATACGGTAAAGACGTACGCGGTCTGATTCGCCAACACCAATTTGACAAAGTGGAAATGGTGCAAATCGTTCATCCCGAAAAATCATACGAAGCGCTGGAAGAAATGGTCAGCCATGCCGAAAACATCCTGAAGGCTTTGGAACTGCCCTACCGCGTGATTACCTTGTGTACCGGCGATATGGGCTTCGGCGCAACCAAAACCTATGACTTGGAAGTCTGGGTTCCCGCGCAAAATACTTACCGCGAAATCTCAAGCTGCTCCAACTGCGAAGATTTCCAAGCCCGCCGCATGAAGGCGCGTTTCAAAGACGAAAACGGCAAAAACCGCTTGGTACACACCTTAAACGGCTCCGGCTTGGCAGTCGGCCGTACTTTGGTCGCGGTTTTGGAAAACCATCAAAACGCCGACGGCAGCATCAATATTCCTGCCGCTTTGCAGCCTTACATGGGCGGCGTGACCAAACTGGAAGCCCGATAAGCCGTGTAGCTGATTCCATCGCCAACACATCAAAAGGTCGTCTGAAACCCTTAAACAAGGTTTCAGACGACCTTTTCGTTATCGGCTGCCGCTGCCAAAATCAAAACGGCAATATCGAGCCTAAGCGT
>NZ_AJMT01000192.1:0-2540 GCF_000260655.1 Neisseria sicca VK64 | reverse complement strand
AAACGCAACATCCTCGGCCAACTGATCGAAAAACAAAGCCGCAAAGTCTCCGGCCGCAACGGACAAAGCAAAGACGAAGGCATCAGCCGCACCCGTTTCGACTACGACCCGATTACCGGCAACCTGACCAAAGCCCGCAACCACCACAGCAGCGTCGAACTCGCCTACGACGAACTCGATCGCCTCATCGGCGAAACCACCGTCCACAACGGCCAAAGCGCCACCGTAGGCTACCGATACGACCCGTTGGGCAACCGCATCCGCACCATCCTGCCCGACGGCCGCCATATCGATTACCTGTACTACGGCAGCGGACACCTGCACCAAATCAGCCTCGACGGCGAAGTCATAACCGACATCGAACGCGACAAACTGCACCGCGAAATCCAAAGGACGCAGGGCAGCATCAGCAGCCTGTACGACTACGACCCCATGGGTCGTCTGAAAAGCCAGCGTACCGTCTGGAGTGGCACACCAACACCCCGCGGCAAACAAAACCCGCTGGCCGGCGGCGCCGTCAACCGCCGCTACGCCTACGACAAAGCCGGCAACCTGATCCAAAGCGCCGACCAAAGAAGCGGTGTCCTTAATTACGTTTACGACAAAATCGGACGCATTCAAGAAGCCCGCAACAGCCAAACCGGCCGCAGCGAAACCTTCGCCTTCGACCCCGCACACAACATCCTTTCCGACAAAGCGGCCGAAGGGAAGGGCAGCAACATTAGCAGCGGCAACCGCCTCAAAGAATACAACGGCATCGAATACACCTACGACGCATTGGGCAACCTGATCTACCGCCAGCTGCCTAATGGCGAAAACCAATATTACCAATACGATTTAGAAAACCAACTCGTCCGCGCCGAAATCAAAAAGCCTGCCGGCAATACCGAGATTTGGACATACGCCTACGACCCGTTTGGCAGACGCTTCTCCAAAGAACGCCAAGACAAACTCGCCTGGACGAGCACCGAACCGAAACGCACCCACTTCGTCTGGGACGGCAGCCGCCTGTTGCAGGAGTACACCTACAAAGGCAGCTACACCTATATCTATACCGACCAAGACAGCTACGAACCGCTGGCGCAAATCTTTGACAACGCCAAAGACGGCAAACAATACATCGCCTATTTCCACACCGACCAAGTCGGCATCCCGCGCGAGATGACCGACATCCACGGCAACCTCTTATGGTACGGCGAATACACCGCCTGGGGTCGTCTGAAAAAGGATGAGCGGGTTTACAAGAATGCGCACCAGCCGTTCAGACTGCAAAACCAGTATTATGATGAAGAGACCGGGCTGCATTACAACCTGATGCGGTATTACGAGGCGGAGACGGGGCGGTTTGTGAACCAGGACCCGATTGGGTTGTTTGGTGGAGATAATTTATATTCATTTGGTAATCAAGTATTGGATTTTATCGATCCACTTGGTTTAAAAATTTATGGCCATAGAAAAAACGGAACATTTAGGAAAAAACCTGGACCGAAATCCAAGAAGAAAAGCGCGGGTAAAGGGGAGTGTATCCAAAATAAAAAAGATGGTGATGCTCGCGAAGCCTTACATAAAAAAGACTTAGATGCCCAATATGGAGCTGACCGTATATTGAGTCAGAAACACTTGAGAAATAAAAAGGGCGAAATTGTTAGAGATCCCGTAACGGGTGAGTCTCGTAAGCTTGATTTTGTTATAAAAGGAGCTGGTAAAAAAGGTGGTGGACTTGCTCAAGAAATTACTAGCAAGACTGCTTCAAAAAGGAGTCAACTTGCAAAAGAAGAAAGGATTAGAGATGCAGGTGGCGTATATGTCAGAGATGGTAAAAGCTTAGTTCATGTTGACGGAATATCCGAAATTATTCGATTACCTTAGGAGATTATCATGGATATAACACTATTTAATTTTCGGACATTTTGGGAAGCAAATGCTGATGAAGATTATCGTGAAGATACTATCAGAATGTCTATTGCACTTATGACGTTTCTCAAAAACAATAACTTACTTGTTGATATTGACCCATTTAATGAGGATGGCTCTATCAAAGAAGATTTGATCATCCGAAAATCCAATGTAACCGATGAAGGATTCCAATTATTTGTTAAACCAGTAAATAATTGGTGGAATGCTTTGGATAGGGGAACTCCTCCCGAGAAAGTTACTATTTTGGAGAATGGATTGAAAAAAATTCGTGCTGCGAAAAAGTAATTTTATATTTTCAGACGGCCTCAATATCTCTTTTGAGGCCGTCTGAAACATTCGTTCTTTAAAAATTTCTCATTCACGCATTGGGCAACCTGATCTACCGCCAGCTGCCCAATGGCGAAAACCAGTATTACCAATACGACCTAGAAAACCAACTCGTCCGCGCCGAAATCAAAAAGTCCGCCGGCAATACCGAGATTTGGACATACGCCTACGACCTGTTTGGACGACGCCTTTCCAAAGAACGCCAAGACAAACTCGCCTGGACGAGTACCGAACCGAAACGCACCCACTTCGTCTGGGACGGCAGCCGCCTGTTGCAGGAGTACACCTACAAAGGC
>NZ_AJMT01000191.1:0-27959 GCF_000260655.1 Neisseria sicca VK64 | reverse complement strand
CACCTTCAGTTCGTCTATCGGCGTCCAGCCTTCTTCCGTTTCTACCAAAGTGCCCTTCATAAAGCAGCCCATGCGGAGGATAGGGCGTTTCCTACGGCGTGTTGTCCATTCAATTTGTTCATATTGTTTCCCGAAATTGTGTTTTTAAAAGTTTCTGATTGGAAAAAATAGCTATGATAAATACCCCATTCATTGCCGCTCATTAGGTCGTCTGAAAATTTCAGACGACCTTTGTTGCAAACAGCGGCGTTATGGTTGCCCGCCGTCGCGGATTACCGGGCTGTCCACCCGGCTGCGCCGCAGTTCTGGTTGTGCACTAGAATTCCCCCTGTATCCACACAGTAGGTGTGGTAATCCTCAACCTCGATATTATAAACCGTGGTGCGGTAGGGGCGGTAATGCCGCTGTCCGTCCTCGTCCACATACAGTAGGTTCTCGTCATTTGGTACATCCGCCCAATCCAATGTCGGAGAATTCAGCGATTCGTCAGTTAGAACCATCTCATAGCTGTTGCCTAAATCCGACTCTTTCCAGCCGTAAGCCAGATTGGTTGGCTGTGCCCATGCCTGGTCGGTATCGCGGTACGCATACAGCGGGCGGTAATCCTCCAGCACATAATATTTGCGACAACCCAACACCACGTCGCCGCGCTCAAGCTGGTCAGCGCGCTTCCACACCGGCTGTTCGTACAGCCGCATTTCATAGGGGGTATGCTTAAATGCCCACAGGGCTTCGTATTTTTCCCAGCTGTCCGGCCCATTGAACATATCGCTGCTGTCGTAATCGCAGCCCTTCCAATAGGCGCCGAGCTCCAAATTGGATGCTCAAATCAGGTTGGTGACCACACCGTACACGCAGAACGGGTGTTGGGGTGCAATCCTCCCCTTCCTTTCGGAATTGGAAAATTCAGCATCACACTTCCTTGTCCTCATAACGGAAGGTTTCACCACCCGCTTGGGACGGCTCGCCGATGCCGTTTTCAGGCGGACATACATCCCCACCTTCATCGTCTATCGGCGTCCAGCCTTCCGTTTTACCAAGTGCCCTTCATAAAGCAGCCCATGCGGAGGATAGGGCGTTTCTACGGCGTGTTGTCCATTCAATTTGTTCATATTGTTTCCCGAAATTGTGTTTTTAAAAGTTTCTGATTAAAGGAGATGGCTATATAGACACCTCGTATCACTTGTAAGGTCGTCTGAAAACAGATTTAGGTTTTTCAGACGACCTTTTTACATTATGCTGCCAAACATGGTTAAAAAATCATGTAGTAATCTTCAAAAAGCCGAATAGAAGGCATTTCCATATTACTCCCTCAATAATTGCTCAATATGCATATTTTAAATGAGAAAATATATTTATGGCTGACAAAGGCCGTTTTCTTGATAATAATATTGACCCTGACTCAGAATGAATCGAAAGCATAAAAGGTCGTCTGAAAGCCAATCGTTTCAAACCATCATCTAAGGACATTCATAAATGGTACGCCTTACCTCATCCCTATTATTGCTCATCACCGGCCTTTCACTTACCGCTTGCGGTTCTAGTATTGATTACGACCGCCAAGGATTGGAACGCAGCCAACAAATGTGGCAGCAGCGGCTGGACAGCCTTCCAATCGGCGCAACTGAAGCGCAACTGCGCGACTGGCAAAACAAATACGGATTAAAACTGGCGTTTCAAGAACCTGACCATTATTACAGTTCCAACCTGCCCGAAGGCCATTTCCCCGTAAAAAAACATTGGTCCAAATTCAGCCCTTGCGATGCTTTTTTCTTATCTTTGACCATCCAAACCAACGAGCAAAAGCAAGTGGTTAAAAAAGAACTGAAAGCCTTGGGCAGCTGCATATAAACTGTCTATGATTCAGGTCGTCTGAAAACCAAAATCCGTTTTTCAGACGACCCGGACTTCGGATTTAAACTTTATCCATCATCAACATAAACCAACGCTCATCAATAAAGACTACAACATGAATTATCGCGAAATTATTAATGAACTAAATGAAAACCTACATGCATTTCCCGAAGCCGAAACTGTATTTTCCGACAAGCAGCCATGGTTGAAAGAACATTTTCTGCCTTGTATCAGTATCGACTTAGTGGAAATCAATCCCGAATGGAAAGGCATAACGCTGCATTTGATCAATCCGCAGGAACCGGGTGACGGCTTAATCGGCGAGCTGACGCAGTTCGCCCATAATGAATTTATCGGAATTAACTGGCTTTCATTCCGCTTGACTGAAGACAACCGTTACGAATTTTTGGGTGACGAGCGTTATTTTCTCCGCAGCCCGGCCAACAAACATTTGCTGACCGATCCGTATTTGGAAAAAGATTTTGCCGAAAACCTGAAAAACTATGCCGAACATAAAAAAGCATTTCAGGAAAAAACAGGGTATTACGGTGGAGAGCCCTATTACAGCGAGTATGACGGATTATTTCTGAACAGCTTGGGTGGAGAACGCATTGAAAGCAGCAACTGGTCAACCTCAGACGACATCCCGTCTGCTTACAAAATGACGCAAGACGAAGACGGGAACGTCACCATTACCCACAATGGCAATCGTTTTTACCATATCGCCTCAGCTTGCGGTTATTCCTATTCCCATGGCGCAGACAATATTGTCATGCTGTACGAGCCGATCAGCAGACTTGTTCTATTTACTTACGATTGGACATAAACCATGAGTGAATTAAACGACCAAACCTACGACTCCATTTGCCGGCTTTGCGAACAAGGCGACACGTTGGCGGAAGACGGGCAATACGCCGAAGCACTCGACCTTTATTGGCAGGCGTGGGATTTGTTGCCCGAACCGAAAACCGACTGGGAAGCGGCAACATGGATTCTGGCAGCCATCGGCGATGCGGATTTCTTGAGCGGCGATTTTACCGCCGCGCACGAGCATTTAAGCCACGCCATGTATTGCCCGGACGCAATCGGCAACCCGTTTTTGCATTTGCGTTTAGGACAGGCGCAGTTTGAATTGGGCAATATGGAACGCGCCGCTGACGAGTTGATGCGCGCCTACATGGGTTTGGACGACGAAGCGTGGCTGGACGAAGACCCGAAATATCTGGATTTTTTAGCCACCGTGGCAGAAGGCATTGAAAACCACAGCCGAAAAAACCACTAGTGCAATATAGGCTGCACCCTGTTTTTCAGACGACCCGAACTTCAAACCAGTTATAAAAGGAAACCGATTATGGGATATCCACCACAAGCCATTCAGTCTATTTTGCGACTATCCGCGCAAAAACGTTTTGAACACGCCATTAAAGATATTGCCGATTCAGAATGTCTTTATGTAATGGCAGACGAAGATGGAGACTGGTCATTTTGGGGCGATGATGACGGCCATACCTCGCTGGCTATCTGGTCGGATTTGGAATTTGCCCGCCTATCCTTGGCACAGGCAGGAGATGAAAACCTTTGCATCTTCGAATTGGAGCTTGAAGAATTTTTAGAAGACGGCATTCCCTACCTAATGGACATTGGCAGCTACATTGCCATTTTCCCCACGCCTGACGACCCCGAAACCGTCGATATGCCTGCTATTGAATTTGCCGCCCGCATCAACAAAATTTTGGACGAAAGCTATGGCGAAGCTTTGGATCTGCCTTATTTGAACGGTTAAAAAGCGTTTCTTACAAACGCCTGTATTACACTGATAGGTCGTCTGAAAACCGGCCCCACCTAAAACTCGAAAGGAATCCATCATGTACACTTGCACTTCCTGCGGCGAAAAACATGAAGACATGCCTGCGCTCTGCTTTGCCACTCCCGATCCCTATAATAAACTCAGTGAAGTAGAACGCATTGCTTATCAAGCGGAATGCGATTCTGATTTCTGTATCATCCGTTATCCCGACCAAACCGACCGCTTTATCCGCGCGGTGTTGCTTATTCCGATTATCGGGCATGAGGAAACGCTGGAATACGGCGTGTGGGTATCCGTCAGCGAAAAGAGTTTTAACGACTATCAAAGCGACTTTCACGACAATCCGGAAAACGTCGTTTATTTCGGCAGGATATGCAACTGGCTGCCCCCTTACGAATCCGACACCTTCAGCCTGCACTGCAATGTCGTTACCCAGTCCGACAACCGACGTCCCCTGCTGCAACTGCATCAAGGCAGCGAACATCCGCTGGTACACGACTTTTATCACGGCATAGAATATGCCGAAGCGCAGGCAAGGATAGAGGCGGCATTCGGGGCAGACTATTAAGGACCAAATGACAAACCGCCCTCTGCTGAACGAAACCATGTCCGACGGCTCCCGCCTGTTCCTACAACTGCCGCAAACCTGCTCGCCGTCGAGCCTACTGCGGCAAATTGTCCATTTCGGCGGAATGCCTACCGACTTCGTATCGGATTGGGTTACGGGCGAGACGTGGATAGATTTTTGCTACAAGGGCTGGAAGTTCAGTATTCACAACCCATATGGTGAATATTGGTTTTTTGCCGAAAATAGCGAATGCCCCGAAGCTATATTGCAATCTATGATTGAGGTCGTCTGAAATCCAAAATCCGGCTTTCAGACGACCTCAAATAAGGATCAACATGAAATACAAAGACCTACGCGACTTCATCGCCATGCTCGAGCAGCAAGGCAAACTCAAGCGCGTCGCGCATCCCGTTTCCCCGCATTTGGAAATGACCGAAATCGCCGACCGCGTGCTGCGTGCCAAAGGGCCGGCGTTGCTGTTTGAAAACCCGATTAAGCCTGACGGCACGCGCTACGACTATCCCGTGTTGGCAAACCTGTTCGGCACACCCGAACGCGTGGCGATGGGCATGGGCGCGGACAGCGTGTCCAAGCTGCGCGAAATCGGGCAGACGCTGGCGTATTTGAAAGAACCCGAACCGCCCAAAGGCATCAAAGACGCGTTTTCCAAACTGCCGCTGCTGAAAGACATTTGGAGCATGGCGCCGAACGTGGTGAAAAATGCGCCGTGTCAGGAAATCGTGCGGGAAGGTAAAGACGTTGATTTGTATAAACTTCCGATTCAGCATTGCTGGCCGGAAGACGTTGCGCCGCTGGTAACATGGGGCTTGACCGTCACGCGCGGGCCGCACAAAAAACGCCAAAATTTAGGCATTTACCGCCAACAACTAATCGGCAAAAACAAGCTGATTATGCGTTGGCTGTCGCATCGCGGCGGCGCGCTGGATTATCAGGAATTCCGCAAACTCAATCCCGATACGCCGTATCCCGTCGCCGTCGTGCTCGGCTGCGACCCTGCCACCATTTTGGGCGCGGTAACGCCCGTTCCCGATACCTTGAGCGAATACCAGTTTGCCGGACTGCTGCGCGGTTCGCGGACGGAACTGGTGAAATGTATCGGCAACGATTTACAAGTGCCCGCCCGTGCCGAAATCGTGCTGGAAGGCGTGATTCATCCGAACGAAACCGCGTTGGAAGGCCCATACGGCGACCACACGGGCTATTACAACGAGCAGGACCATTTCCCCGTATTCACGGTCGAACGCATCACCATGCGCGAAAACCCGATTTACCACTCCACCTACACGGGCAAACCGCCCGATGAACCTGCCGTTTTGGGCGTGGCGTTGAACGAAGTGTTCGTGCCGCTCTTGCAAAAGCAGTTCCCCGAAATCACCGATTTCTATCTGCCGCCCGAAGGCTGCTCCTACCGCATGGCGGTGGTCAGCATGAAAAAACAGTACGCCGGACACGCCAAGCGCGTGATGATGGGCTGCTGGTCGTTCCTGCGCCAGTTTATGTACACCAAATTCATCATCGTGGTTGATGACGACGTGAACGTGCGCGACTGGAAAGAAGTCATCTGGGCGGTAACCACCCGCATGGACCCAGTACGCGACACCGTGTTGGTGGAAAACACGCCCATCGACTACCTCGACTTCGCCAGCCCCGTCAGCGGACTCGGCGGCAAAATGGGCTTGGACGCGACCAACAAATGGCCGGGCGAAACCGACCGCGAATGGGGGCGGGTGATCAAAAAAGACCCTGCGGTTACGGCTAAAATTGATGAGATTTGGGGGGAGTTGGGGTTGTGAACCAAAAGTGCAGGCTGCTTTTCGCACATTCAAAACCAGAAGCAGCCTGCACTTTGCTAAGGTCGTCTGAAAGCAGCGTTTCAACAAAATTTCCAAACAATATTAGGCATTTTTGAGCATGGAAACACGAAAAACAGTCCGCCTAATCCTCCGCTCTTGGACGCTGACCGATGCTGAATCGGTGTACGAACAAGCCCGCAACCCTAAAATCGGAGCGATGTGCGGCTGGCCTCCTCATACCAGCGTGGAGGAAAGCCGCGAAATTATTGAACACGTCCTCCTCAAGCCGCATAGTTTTGCCATTTGCTTGGAAGATAATCAAGCGATAGGCAGCATCGGCCTACTTTTTCAAAACGACAGCAATCTGCCGATGAGCGACCGTGAAGCGGAAATAGGTTATTGGCTGGGCGAGGATTTTTGGGGAAAGGGTTATGCAACCGAAGCGGTGCAATCGGTGGTTGCCTATGCTTTTGAGGAATTGTCTCTGGTGCGGCTTTGGGCTGTGGCTTATCAGGAAAATACCCCTTCGCAACGCGTGCTGGAAAAATGCGGATTTTATCCTCATCACACTGAAGAACACTTCTTTTCCAAGCCGACGGGTGAGACGCATAGGGCGGTAATATATGCGCTGGAGAAAGAGTAGTCGTCGGAATGTACTCGTAAAGCAACATATCTTGCTTGTTTTAAACCGCATTAAGCACTAAAAGGGTCGTCTGAAATCAAGTTTTCAGACGACCCTTTTAGCCGATAAAACTTTACAATAACTTATCTAATTATTGCATGTTGCCGATACACCCCTGATTTAAAACTCATTCACTCTGAAGCAATCGCCCCGCCACCAGATACCCAAATCCCACTGCCGATATTTCGAACAGCATTTTTTTGGCTATATAAAGCATTACTTTACAGATTTTTTGATATAATTTTGACTATCCGTTTAGATAACCCGTTGATACCACTCTCTGCGTGTTTTCAGACGGCCTATCAAAAATATAACTTGTTTTCCAAATAAAAGGCCGCCCGCTCTATGCACGAAACTTTTTCCCTCGCACCCATCGTTATCGTCCTCCTCGTTTCCGTCATTACGGTGATTTATTGCCGTAAATTCAACATTCCTTCCATGCTCGGTTATCTTTTGGTCGGTTTTATCGCCGGTCCGGGTATGTTGAAGCTGATTCCGCAAGGCCATGCCACTGATTATCTGGGCGAAATCGGTATCGTATTCCTGATGTTCAGTATCGGTCTCGAATTCTCCCTACCCAAGCTCAAAGCGATGCGCCGTTTGGTGTTTGGGTTGGGCGGCTTGCAGGTCATTGTGACCATGTTGTCGATTATTGGCATTTTGATGTTGATGAGCGTCAGCTTTAATTGGGCGTTTGCCGCAGCCGGGGCGATGACCATGTCGTCCACGGCAATCGTCAGCCGCATCCTGTCCGAAAAAACCGAATTGGGACAGCCGCACGGTCAAATGGCGATGGGTGTCTTGTTGATGCAGGATATTGCCGTCGTGCCGCTGATGATCCTGATCCCTGCATTGGGGGGAAATGGAGAAGAAGGCAGCCTGTGGGCGGCGCTTGGTCTTGCCGGATTGAAAATGCTGGTCACGCTGGGCGTGTTATTCGTCGTCGGCAGCAAGGTGATGTCGCGCTGGTTCAGAATGGTCGCCAAACGCAAGTCGTCTGAATTGTTCATGATCAACGTCTTGCTGGTAACCTTAGGCGTAGCTTATCTGACCGAACTGGAAGGCTTGTCGATGGCATTGGGCGCATTCGTCGCAGGTATGCTACTTTCGGAAACGGAATACCGTTTTCAGGTGGAAGACGACATCCGCCCGTTCCGAGATATTCTGCTTGGTTTCTTCTTTATCACGGTCGGCATGAAACTGGATATCCAGGCTTTAATCGGCGGCTGGCAGCAGATTCTGATTTTGCTGGCAATCCTGCTGGTATTGAAAGCATTGGTCGTCTTTTTCATCGCTTTGCATATGAAGCATCCGATTGCGGACAGCTTGAAAACAGCCCTCTATTTAGCACAAGGCGGCGAATTTGGTTTTGTGATGTTAAACATCTCCAGCAAAATCAATATGGTGTCGCCAGAACTGGAGCAGGCAGCTACGGCAGCAATTCTGTTGTCTATGATTATCGCCCCATTTATCTTGGGCAGCAGTGATGCCATCGTCAGCCGTTTTGTCAAATCAAGCTGGGATATGAAGGCATTGGATTTGCACAGCATGTTGGTAGAAACCATGAGCAAATCCGACCACGTCCTGATTATCGGTTTCGGACGCGGCGGTCAGACCGTCGGACGCGTCTTGGCTCAGGAAAACATCCCCTACTTCGCCCTCGACCTTGATATCGGTAGGGTTCAGGTGGCGCGCAATGCGGGCGAGCCGGTTTCGTTCGGCGATGCCAAGCGGCGGGAAGTCTTGGAAGCCGCAGGTTTGGAACGCGCCAAAATGGTGGTCATTACCCTGAACAATATGCACGAAACTCAGCATGTTCTCGACAATATCATGTCCTTGCATCCGAGTATGCCTGTGTATGTTCGGGCGACCAATGACGATTACGTTAAAATCTTCACAGATATGGGCGCAGAAGAAGCAGTATCCGATACCAAAGAAACTAGCTTAGTGCTGGCAAGCTACGCCATGTTGGGCAATGGCGCGACATACAGCCACGTTTATCAAACCATTACCAACATCCGACACAGCCGCTACGCCTCTCTGGAAGGCTTGTTTGTCGGCAGCGATGATGAAAACGGATTCGGTGAAGAAGGCAAATCCATATGCCGCCACGCCTTCCCCCTGACCGGCGAAGCCTACGCCATCGGCAAGACCATCCGTGATTTGCCTTTGGATAACGCCGGCATCAAACTTCTATTTATCCGCCGAAACACAAGCAGGATAGAAAACCCCGACTTGGATTTCCAGCTTCAACCGAATGATATTTTGGTTGTCGCAGGCAGACAGGAGGAAATTATTTCTTTTGAAAACTGGAGTTTGCAAGGAAATACCTAATACACTGAAAAATAAAGCTTGCGCGGCGGATGCTTTTTTGATTTAATAGCGTCTTCGCAAACGCAGCGACAAGGGTGATTAGCTCAGTTGGTAGAGCGTCTGCCTTACAAGCAGAATGTCGGCGGTTCGACTCCGTCATCACCCACCAAGTTTCCTTTCATTGTTGCAAAACAATGATGCGCGGTGGTAGCTCAGTTGGTTAGAGTACCGGCCTGTCACGCCGGGGGTCGCGGGTTCGAGCCCCGTCCGCCGCGCCAAATTTTAAAAATACCGGCTTTTGCCGGTATTTTTTTTGCGCGTAAGAAACGAACGTAGAAAAAGAGCGGTATTTAGTTTTTCAGACGACGTGCATTAGGAAGGTCGTCTGAAAAGCTTCAATCAGCGTTCTCATCGCGTTTATCATACTTTCTCAGGAAAATCACTGTCCAAATCAAGCTGATTAAAATACTGCCAAAAAAGGCAATCTCAAAGAAAACAACCAAATCCCCGAGGCAGCCGACTCCGCAATTTCCGCTATTACTGCTCAGAAAATCATTAATATAAGCGACAACATAAAGAATTGCCACAAACTCAGGAATAGCCATCAACCAAATACCTAAAACATTCAACCATTTCATCAGCGTCTTACAACCTCTTTTTTAGCATTTAGGCAGTATATATGACGGTATGACAGAAGACAATGCACCAGCGATGGCCACATACAGGCTGAACAGCCCGAATGCCGAAAAAGAAAAGTCCTGCGAAATCATCTGAACGAGAATGAAAGAGGAAAAAATCCAATAATAAAATGCCGTCAAACCCGCCGCCTTTATCTTATCTTTCCTATTGCATTTCAAATTCAACTTCTCGGCAGTATAACCGACAAAATAGCCGGGAATACAAGAGGTCAGCAAGACCAGTCCCACAACCAATAAAGAAAGTGGAAAAGTAAATATTAAAAATAAAAATACCCCTCCCAGTAAGTTAGAAATATCTGTTCTCGGAATAAGGGAAAGAAACAAAATCAGCCAAAAAGCAACGATAAACAGTGGCAACCCCCATATCAAATTGGTGCGCGTATAAGCCCGATAAGGGTTGAAATCTTCTTCTGGTGAATGTTCCATAATCTTTCTTCGTAAACTATGCGAACGGCATTTACTCTAAACTCTTATCCCACGCGCTACAAGATTCCTATCCCTTTTCTTTTTTAAAAGGTCGTCTGAAAACAACAAGCCTAGGTAAAATCGCCGTTTACTCCTACAAAAACCCCTCTTCCCGCAAAAATTTCTCCAACTTCTCCGCAAATGCCTTATACCCCGCAGAGTTGGCGTGTATTTGGTCGGATTTCAACTTTTCATCACTCAAAATCTCAGACCATGCGCCGCCGAACAAGGGAATTTTGTATTGTTCGGCAAGCTCCTGATAAAGCGGATGATCACTCAAATGACCGAACAATGCGCCGACGCTCAGGTGCGGTACGCCCACCAAGACGGCGGGGATATTTTCCTTCTGCACGCTTTCGATGATTTTGGCGATATTGTTACGGGTTTCGGCTTCGGGAAATTTACGCAAGAAGTCGTTGCCGCCTATGCTGATAATCACAAGCTTGGGTTGGCGTTGCAACAGCGCGGGCAGGCGCGACAGGGCTTGTGCGGAGGTATCGCCGGAAATGCCGCCATTGATGATGTCCCAATCGGTCAGCTTTTGCAGTTGCGCGGGATAGGATTCGTCAGGGTTTGCGCCGTAGCCGTAGGTAAGCGAGTCGCCCAAAGCCAGTACGGTACTTCCTGCGGCAATTTTCGTCTGCTTCTTGCCGGATTTACCGCCGCAAGCTGCAAGCAGTAAAACGCTTGTGTAAGTAAGAAATTTTCTTCGTGTGAGCATATTTTGTTTCTGATTTTCTAAAGTATTACGGAAGCTGCTGCGTTAATTTTGCACATCTTCATCTTCAAACCGAAAGCTGATTGGAATGTTAACCTGTGACCAAACAGGTTTTCCGTTTTCTACGCTAGGCAGAAAAATATTTCCCATTACACCTTTCCTTGCCGCATTATCCAACCTGCGGAAACGCGAACTTTCCACCACCTTGACACTGTCCAATTGACCCTCCGGCGAAACTACACCCCCCAATATAACTGTACCCTCTTCCCCATTTTCCTCCGACAACGGAGGATAGGGTATGGAGGTCATCTGACGGTACATACCGCCTTTATAGTTGTCATTTTCACCATAGAGCAAGTAAATATGTTCCGCATAAGACGGAACGTTTTGACACACGCTCTGCACCTCGCCGTTTGCATCGGTTTGATTAGAGCAAGTTTTAGCAGGTTCATATCGCTTCGGACGCTTCTGCGTTAATGCAGCTTTGCACAATGCGCTTCCTGCCGACTGATCTCGGCACACTGCGCCATCAACCCTGCCTTTTTCATTAATGACGGACAACACCGGCAACACGCCGCCCTTACGCCTGTCAGGTGTCGGAACAACCGCAACCTGTGGCTTTACCGCCTGCGGACGTTTTAAGATTTCTTCGACAGGCGGCAGTTTTTTGTCCGACATGGTGGAACATGCAGTCAGAAGAGTGGACAGTATCAAAAGTGTTAAAGCGGATAGTTTGAACAGGTTCATTTTTTGTTTTCTTTATGCTTGATGATTTATCTTGTGGCGTGATTAAAAAGATTATGACATAGAAAATATGGAAAAGCTGAATTTCAAAGGACAAAGTTTGCCTCAAGGTCGTCTGAAAATAGTTATAGTGGATTAACTTTAAACCAGTACGGCGTTGCCTCGCCTTAGCTCAAAGAGAACGATTCTCTAATGTGCTGAAGCACCAAGTGAATCGGTTCCATACTATCTGTACTGTCTGCGGCTTCGTCGCCTTGTCCTGATTTTTGTTAATCCACTATATTTTTGAAACCGGCAAAGCAAGTTGCCTCAAAACCCGTTTTCAGACGACCTCTGCCCATTTTGGATGGCATTCTAAAACTTCTTGATAAACCGGACAGCTTTCAATATGCGCGCCGGGCAGGTAGCCGGTACTCATTAAAAATTCGCCGACGATTTCGCCGCCGACAAATTTGAAATGTTTTTTAAACAGCTTCACCCACTCGGCTTTATCGAGCGGATGGTGCGCATCGAGCCAGTGTTTGAACGAGCCGCATTCCTGCTGCAACTTTTTAATTTGCCGTGCGTTGTAAATGGCGGCATTGATTTTCAGATGGTTGCGGACGATGCCTGCGTCGGCAAGCAGGCGTTCGATGTCGGCTTCGTCGAATGCGGCGACAGTGTCAATGTCGAAATCTTTAAATGCAGCCCGAAACGCCTGCTGCTTCTTCAGCATCAACGTCCAGCTCAAACCCGCCTGATTGATTTCCAACACCAGCCGTCCGAACAACTCATTGTCGTCTGAAATCGGAAAACCGTATTGCTTATCGTGGTAATGTTTGTTCGGATTGTCCGTATCGTTCGGGAGGGCGGCAACAAATTCGCAGTAATTCATGTTTTATCGTTCAAGCGAAACAAAGGTCGTCTGAAAACCTAAAACGGGGTTTCAGACGACCTTTCAAAATCGAAACGCGGCAAAATGCCTGCCGCACAAGTTTAAATCAATCCACTTCGCCTGCGTATTGCTCGGCGGTCAGCAAGCCGTCGTAGTCGGCTGGATTGGCAGGTTTGATTTTGAAGAACCAGCCTGCGCCGTAAGGGTCGCTGTTGGCAGTTTCCGGCGCGCTGGGCAAATCTTCGTTGACGGCGACGACTTCGCCCGCAATCGGCGCGTACACGTCGGACGCGGCTTTCACAGACTCAACCACACCGGCTTGTTCTTCGGCGGCAAGGTTTGCGCCGACTTCGGGCAGCTCGACGAACACGATGTCACCCAACAACTCTTGCGCGTGGTGGGTAATGCCGACGGTAATGATACCGTCGTCTTCAAGGCGCAGCCATTCGTGGCTGGCAACGTATTTCAGTTCGGCTGGGATGTTGTTGCTCATGGTTTGATTCTCCATTGGTTTTTTGGTTTGAAGGTCGTCTGAATCATGATGTCTCAGACAGGTTGTTTCACAGTTTTTTCCAACAGTGCTTCCTATTTTTGCTGATCTCGTTTATACCAATTTATTAAATAATTTTCTTCTATTCGGCTACGCGAGCCATAACGTATCACGTTTAAATATCCATTATCATTTCGTTTAAACTGAATTCCCACCAACTTTCTAGAATTAATTAAAAAATAAATGATATTATCTGAGCAATTATGTGGTTCACATACTGTTGCTCGTTGGTATTTCTGTGAACTAATTATTACGGGTTCCAATGGTGTAGCAACACCCTCCGCCCCTTTCAACCAATCATCATTTTTATCTCTGGCTTCTCGCCATACTTCTTGTCCCCAAATTGCTTTATACGGCTGTTTTTTCACCAAATCAAAAGGATAAATCTCTTTAGCAGAAGCAAACCCCGTAACTATTACCCAAAATGTAGCTGCAATTGTTATAACCTTAATTTTTCTCATAAAAGTTACCTATTTCATTTTGAATTCATAATTTTAGAAGAGGACAGTAAAGTATGTCCTCTAAAGTACGTCCTCGTTACGAAAACTAATCCAACGTTTAAAACTGTTTCTGTCCGTTGCGCACAAACGGCAGCTTCAATACGCGCACGTCCACCTCTTTGCCGCGTATCAGCACTTTGGCGGTATCGCCGTCAAAATCTTTCGGAACGCGGGCGATGGCGATGGATTGTTTCAGACTGGGCGAGAATACGCCGCTGGTGGTTTCGCCTTTGCCTTTGTCGGTCAACACTTCCATATGCGCGCGCAGGATGCCGCCTTTGTCGAGCAGCAAACCGACTTGTTTGACGGCAACGCCTTTTTCTTTCAATTCCAACAAGGCGGCTTTGCCGACGAAATCGCGGCTTTCGTCTTTCAAATCAACCGTCCAACCCATGCCTGCTTCGAGCGGGCTGGTGTCGTCGTCCATATCGTTGCCGTAGAGGTTCATGCCGGCTTCCATGCGCAGGGTGTCGCGCGCGCCGAGGCCGCAGGGCTGTACGCCGGCTTGTTGCAGGGCTTTGAAGAATGCGACGGCTTCGGTGCCGGGCAGGATGACTTCGACGCCGTCTTCGCCGGTGTAGCCGGTGCGGGCGACAAACCAGTCATTACCCAAATCCACGCCTTGGAATGGTTTCAGGTTGTGGACGACATCCGCCCATTCGGGTTTGACGGTCAGGAGTTTTTCAATGGCTTTAGGGCCTTGCACGGCAAGCATACCGAGGTCGTAACGAGGGTTGAAGGCGACGCCGAATTCTTGTCCGACTTTGTGGAACTGGGCGGTGTCTTTTTCGCGGGTCGCGCCGTTGGATACGATGCGGTATTGGGTTTCGGCTTCGTTGGTGCGGTAAACGATCAAGTCGTCAATCACGCCGCCGTTGTCGTTGAGCAGCGCGGAATAAAGGGCTTTGCCGACGAAGGCGAGTTTGGCAACGTCGTTGGCAATCAGTTTGCGGAAAAAGGCTTTGGCGTTCGCTCCGGCGACATCGGTAACGAGCATATGGGATACGTCGAACATGCCTGCGTCGGTGCGCACGGCTTCGTGTTCGGCGATTTGCGAACCATAATGGATGGGCAGCTCCCAGCCGGCAAAATCGACCAGCTTCGCGCCTGCATCTTGATGGGCTTGGTGAAACGGGGTGGTTTTCAGGGCAGTCATTCTCAGCTTCTCCGGATTTATTGTTCAGATGCCGTCCGCACATAAGCGCGGAAGACCCTATCTGTCCTTGAACCTGAGATTTTCGGCATACCCGCTTGATGACAAACCAGTCTGCTCACTGCTTTGCGCGGTTGTCTGAATGGTGGTTCAGACGGCCTTCTCCCCTTCGGTGGGTGCGAGCGCACCGCTCTCCAGATGTTTTATTTCAACGTGCAGTCCCTGTTGCCTGAGCGATTTAAGGGCATCTGCGCCTTCGGCGGCTACATGTAACCTGATGTAGCTCTCTCCTGCACATGCCCCGATTATGGCTTGAAAAGGCGGTTTGGGCAAGCCGTCTTTTATATGGCTGCCATTCGTTTTGCCCAAATTGGCTAAAGCCTGTTTGCAGATATGAAATTAAATCAATTTGTTTGCATCCATACTTTTTAACACAGATTATTTTCAAAAATACTTTTTCATTGGTTGATTGTATGTTAAGTAAATGTTATTTGTTATATACTCTGCCTAACTGGTCAATCTGAGCGTTCACACGAACGCTATCCGACTAATTTCCATCTTATACAGCAACAGGGAGCAAACTAAATGACACCGATAACCTTGGATAAAACCGACCTTAAAATCTTACAAGTCCTACAAGAAAACGGCAGATTGACCAATGTCGAATTATCCGAGCGGATCGCGCTTTCCCCCTCCCCCTGCTTGCGCCGCCTGAAGCAATTGGAAGACGCGGGCATCATTCGCCAATATGCCGCCCTACTCTCCCCCGCAGCCGTCCATTTGGGCTTGCAGGCGTTTATCCGCGTTTCCATCAGCAAGGCAAAAGATGCGCGTGAAGACTTTGCGCAATCGGTGCAAGAATGGCCCGAAGTATTGAGCTGCTTCGCCCTGACCGGCGAAACCGACTACCTGCTCCATGCGTTTTTTACCGATATGAACTCATTTTCCCATTTCGTTTTGGACACGCTCCTGTCTCACCACGGCGTACAAGACGCGCAGTCTAGCTTCGTGTTGAAAGAAATCAAAAACACAACCGCCCTGCCGCTGGGACACCTCATCCCCGATTAAAGGCAAAACGTAAAGGTCGTCTGAAAACGTAAACCCTGTATTTCTCAGCGTTTTCATTTTCAGACGACCTTTTTCCGTCCTAACGGCGATATCCTGAGAGCAGAGAATTTCATGCTATACTTGAGAACTATTTTTAATTAAATCAAATCCTAATTCCCGCATGACTACCCCTGACTCCGCCACCGTAACCGAACACACCCGCCAATGGCTCGAAAAAGCCGTCATCGGACTCAACCTCTGCCCCTTCGCCAAAGCGCCGCACGTCAAAAACCTCGTGCGCATCAGCGTCAGCCAGGCCCGCCATCTGGACGGTTTCCTCGAAGACCTGGACCGCGAATTGCAGCTTTTGGGCGATACGCCCGCCGACGAGCTGGAAACCACCCTGCTTGTCCACCCGACCCTTTTCCCCGACTTCGACACCTTCAACCAAATGCTCGACATTGCCGATGCCGCCGTTGTGGACAACGGTTTGGAAGGCATTGTCCAAATCGCCCCGTTTCATCCCGATTTCCAATTTGAAGGCACGGATTCAGACGACATCGGCAACTACACCAACCGCTCGCCCTACCCCACCCTGCACCTCATCCGCGAAGACAGCATCGCCAAAGCCGCACAAGCCTTCCCCGACGCCTCCGCCATTTTCGAGCGTAACATCGCCCTGCTCGAAAAAATGGGACACGAAGGCTGGGACAAGCTCGATATTCCCCGCTGCCCGTTTGATCACGGCAAAACCAAAGCATCCGAATAAGATTTCCAACAAAACAACATGATTCGCTACTTACTCATCTTTTGCGGCGCAGTTTCCTTTCTCTTAGGCATTATCGGCATTTTTCTGCCGATAATGCCCACCACCCCCTTCATCATCCTTGCCGCCGCCTGCTGGGCAAGAGCCTCACCCCGTTTCCACCGCTGGCTGCACCAACACCGCTATTTCGGCCCCATGGTGCAAAACTGGGAAAACAACGGCGCCGTCCCGCGCAAAGCCAAAATCTTCGCCATCAGCATGATGAGCCTATCCTGCATCTTCATGTTTTGGCGCTTTCCCGAACAATGGTGGATAGGCGCAGCATCCACATTGGGCTGCGGCTGCGTCGCCGTCTGGATGTGGTTGCGTCCCGAACCCTGAGTCGTGTTCAAAATCCGATATTCAATTATAGTGCCTCTTTAGCTGAATACCATGCAGCAACAAACTATCCTCAAACCAAACTTCTAATCCCAATATACATAGAATATTGACATCAAAAAATTCCGTGTCTAATATCATTATCATGGAATTACAAAGACAATCGGCTTTAAGACAAGCCTCTGACAACAAAGATGTGATTGATCCCAAGAAAAATAAATGAGGAATCCCTTTATGAATAAATTTATTTTAACCCTTTGTCTTGGCGCGTCTTCCGCCGTCTCCTTTGCCTGTTCGCCCGGCATTGGCGGCGGCCCTTCCGGAGACCCCCATTGTATGGCCCCTATTTTGGCAAACGATCCCTATTACAATGGTTCTATGAATAATGGTCAAGTAAGCAGACCTAAGACCACTACTATATATCTCCCTTCTAAATACGGTGCTGTAGCTGTGAATCCGGATACAGGTTACGTAAGCGGCGTATTAAATCAGGACTCTTTGTCTAAAGCGAAGGAAACTGCTCTGGCTGAGTGCAGGAAAAGAGATTCTCAAGGTTCATGCAAAATAGTTTCATGGGTTAGGAATGGATGTATTGCTGGAGCCGAAGGCAAGGCAATTAATCCTCCGGGGCATTGGCGTTCTTTTTATATGGGTACAGAAAAAGGATTAGCAGAAGCTGTCGCATTGGCGAAATGTAAAGCTGATTCTAGCCTGAGCAACTGCCGTATTATTTTACCTGAAGGCTGTTCTCTCCCCTGACATTTAACAATCCTAATGGTCGTCTGAAAACGCAGTTTCCGTTCCGAAACCGTATTTTCAGACGACCTTTTGTCATTTCAAAGCATCGGTTTTAAAATATCCGCAACACAAACTGCCAAAAGGAAAACCGCCATGGCACAATTCTTCGCCATCCACCCCGACAACCCGCAGGAACGCCTGATCAAACAAGCCGCCGACATCGTCCGCAACGGCGGAGTCATCGTGTACCCCACCGACTCCTGCTACGCGCTCGGCTGCAAACTCGGCGACAAAGCCGCGATGGAACGCATCCTCGCCATCCGCAAAATCGACTTGAAACACCACCTGACCCTCATGTGCGCCGATTTGAGCGAATTGGGCACTTACGCCAAAGTCGACAACGCCCAATTCCGCCAGCTCAAAGCCGCCACCCCCGGCAGCTACACCTTCATCCTGCAAGCGACCAAAGAAGTCCCGAACCGCACGCTGCACCCGAAACGCAAAACCATAGGCCTGCGCGTGCCCGACAATACCATCGCCTTGAGCCTGTTGCAGGAATTGGGCGAGCCGCTACTCAGTTGCACCCTGATGCTGCCCGAAGACGACGAGCCGCTGACCGACCCTTACGAAATCCGCGACCGCCTCGAACACAGCGTCGATTTGGTCATTGACGGCGGCTGGTGCGGTACTGAGCCGACCACCGTCATCGACATGACCGACGGAACGGAACTCATCCGCCAAGGCAAAGGAGACACCGCCCTATTCGGTCTGTAAATCCCAAAAACCAAAAGGTCGTCTGAAAACCCAAATCGGTTTTCAGACGACCTTTTGATATTGCCCTAGCCGAAAACAATCGGCTTCTTGGGAAATCAACGATGCTGCGGGTTGTAACGGTTTTCCAAGCGCAGGAACACCCAACCTAAGAAAGTCGTCATCATGAGATAAATCAGCGCGACGGTATAGAGCGGTTCTTCATAAACGGAATAGCGGCCGCTAATCGTGCTTTGCACATAAGCCAACTCCGCCACGGCGATAACGGACAAGAGCGAGCTGTCTTTCAAAAGCGTAATAAATTCGCTGGCAAGCGGCGGCAACATACGGCGCAAAGCCTGCGGAAGAATCACATAGCGCATAGCCTGCGGATAAGTCAGCCCCAGCGAACGCGCCGCTTCCATCTGACCGCGGTCGATGGACTGGATGCCCGCGCGGAAAATCTCGCAGATATACGCGCCGGAGTTGGCAATCAAGGCAAGCGAACCGGCAATCAGCGCGCCGTAAGAACGTCGGATTTCCACCGCCTCGTCGCCGTTAATCAGCAAACCGTCGGTAGGATGGACGAAAAACGGGAACCAGACGTAAGACCAAATCACAATCTGCACAAACAGCGGCGTACCACGGAACAGCGTTACATACAGCAGCGAAACCTTACGCAAAACCCAAGCCAGCGCGCGCATGGGTGCACCCGCTTTTTCCAGATGAATCAAGCGCGCCAGCGCGAGCAGCAGACCCAATACGGAGCCGCCCGCCGTCGCCACTACGGTCAAACCCAGCGTCGTCAGCGCGCCGTAGAAAAACATCCAGCGGTATTCGTAAATAATGTCAAACCGAAAATCCATACTCGTCCGCCTGTCTAAAACTCCGGGAAACGGTTTGCGGCAGCCGCCCGATTCCCGAACATTGGAAAAATGAAACTCGATATTTTACAAGAAAATACATTCTTTGAATGCCTTTTTGTTAAATTAATCGGGTTGCCGTCCGTTTTTTACATTTCCCCGCCCGTCGCACCTATCCGCCCATTGCCCCTCTTAAATCCGTTTTCCTCTGAAAAAACAACGCCAAACAATCCCAATATGCTGCCGTAAAATTGACCGTCCCAATAAAAAAGCGGATAATCCGCCCATCCTTAAAACACCTTTTCAGACGACCTTTCCCCGTGATTCAAAAGGTCGTCTGAAACCTTTTATAAAGCACAAACATGAAAGCACCCGAACTCCTCCTTCCCGCCGGCGGCCTCGAACGTATGCGCGCCGCCTACGACTACGGCGCAGACGCCGTTTATGCCGGCAGCCCGCGTTACTCCCTGCGCGCCCGCAACAACGAATTTGCCAAACTCGACGTCCTCGAGCAAGGCATTAAAGAAGCGCACGAGCGCAACAAAAAATTCTTTTTGACCGTCAACACCCTGCCGCACAATTCCAAACTCAAAACCTTCGTCGCCGACATGGAGCCGCTGATTGCCATGAAACCCGACGCGCTGATTATGGCGGATCCGGGTTTGATTATGACCGTGCGCGAAAAATGGCCGGAGATGCCGATTCACCTGTCCGTACAGGCCAACACCACCAACTACTGGGGCGTGAAATTCTGGCAGAACATCGGCGTCGAGCGCATCATCCTGTCGCGCGAATTGAGCATGGAAGAAATCGCCGAAATCCGCCAAGAATGCCCCGACATCGAACTCGAAGTCTTCATCCACGGCGCATTGTGCATCGCCTACTCAGGCCGTTGCCTATTGTCGGGCTATTTCAACCACCGCGACCCCAACCAAGGCACCTGCACCAACTCCTGCCGCTGGGACTACAAAGTCCACAACGCCACTGAAAGCGATGCGGGCGACGCCCAGCTTCTGCAAGGTTTCAACTTTGAAAAAGCCCAAGAAGAAGCCAACCAAAACTTCGAAGGCATCAACGGTCAGAAACGCCACCCCTACGCCGACAAAGTTTTTCTGATTGAAGAGTCCAACCGCCCCGGCGAAATGATGCCGATTATGGAAGACGAACACGGCACCTACATCATGAATTCCAAAGACCTGCGCGGTATCGAAGTCGTTGAGAAACTCGCCAAAATCGGTGTGGACAGCCTCAAAGTCGAAGGCCGCACCAAGTCGCTCTACTACGTCGCCCGCGTCGCCCAGTCCTACCGCAAAGCGATTGACGATGCCGTCGCAGGTCGTCCATTCGACTACGGTTTGCTGAGCGAACTTGAAGGCCTCGCCAACCGCGGCTACACCAGCGGCTTCCTCGAACGCCACCAAACCCAAGACTATCAAAACTACCTCAGCGGCCATTCCACCGCCAAACAAAGCCAATACGTCGGACACGTTACCGAAATCGACGCCGAAGGCTGGGCAACGGTGGAAGTCAAAAACCGCTTTGCCGTCGGCGACACTTTGGAAATCATCCACCCCGAAGGCAACCAAACCGTCACGCTGGAACAAATGACCCGCAAAGGCGCAGCCGTCGAAGTCGCCCCGGGCAACGGCATCCAAGTCAAAATCCCGAATATGCAGGGCAAAGAAAAAGCCTTGTTGGCACGGGTCATCAAATAATCATGAGGTCGTCTGAAAATTTTCAGACGACCTTTTGCCTTTTGTTAAGGAACTGTATGAACGAACAAACCAAACAGGCGGCTCAGACCATAGGTCGTCTGAAACGTAAAGCCAGCGACGAAGAACGGCTGCAAGGCTGGCGCGAAACCTGTGCCGAACAAGGGTTAAGCGGCGAATTTATCCTGACCGCGAAGCTCAACGGCGCGGCTTATACCGAGGAAGAAGCCCGCATGGTGGCGGAGCTTTTCGGCAAATAAACTGACAATTTATTATTTTAAAATTACAAATCATATCAAAACTTGACAAAATTACCGATTTTGATTATAGTCGTATCTGAGTTAACATTGCCGATTTGACACAGCTTGCGGGCATAAACAGCTAAAGCGTATTTTCATTTTCTGCTGTTTTTATTCCTTTCTTTATATCCAAGCCCGTTGTGTACAGCATCGGGCTTCTTTTTTTTCCGGAAGTATCAGGAAGTATTTATGATTATTTTGGACAACGTTTCCAAACATTACCAAACGCGCGACAAAACCCGTTTTGCCGCCGTCGTGCCGACCAGCCTCGAAATCCAAGACGGCGAAATCTTCGGTCTGATGGGCTATTCCGGCGCGGGCAAATCCACCCTGTTGCGCCTGATTAACCTGTTGGAACGTCCCGACAGCGGCAAGGTCAACGTGTGCGGACAAGAGCTGACCGCGCTCGATGCCGCCGCATTGCGTCAGGCGCGGCAGAATATCGGCATGGTGTTTCAGCAGTTTAATCTTTTGAGCAACCGCACCGTTGCCGACAATGTCGCCTTTCCTTTGGAAATCGCCGGATGGCCGTCTGAAAAAATCAAAGAACGCGTCAAAGAATGTCTTGAAATCGTCGGCCTGACCGAACGCGCCGACCACTATCCCGCCCAGCTTTCAGGCGGGCAGAAACAACGCGTCGGCATCGCCCGCGCGCTCGCGCCCAAACCCCAAGTCATCCTCGCCGACGAACCCACTTCCGCCCTCGACCCCGCCACCACGCGCAGCGTCTTGGAATGTTTGGAAGACATCAACAAACGCTTCAACGTTACCATCGTCATCGTAACCCACGAAATGAGCGTCATCCGCCGCCTGTGCGACCGCGCCGCTCTTTTGGATAAAGGAAAAGTGGTGGAAATCATCGAAGTACGCGGCAACCAAATCCACGCCCAATCCGAAATCGGGCGCGAGCTGATTCGGGAGGACTGATATGGCAGACTTAACATTCGAACAAGCCGTTTCCACCATCGTCGGCATGAAAGACGAAATCGTCCGCGCCTTGGGCGAAACCTTCGTTATGGTCGGGTTGTCCACCACGATTGCCGTCATCTTCGGCACACTCTTGGGCGTCTTGCTTTTCGTGACTTCCAACCGCCAGCTTCATTACAACAAGCCGGTGAATTTCCTGCTCGACAACTTAGTCAACCTGATGCGCGCCTTCCCCTTCGTCATCCTGATGATTGCCATGATACCCGCCACCCGCGCCATCGTCGGCAGCACCATCGGCCCGATTGCCGCCTCGCTGGTATTGAGCGTGTCCGGCCTGTTTTACTTCGCCCGACTGGTGGAACAAAACCTGCGCGAAGTCCCCAAAGGCGTGATTGAAGCCGCCACCGCCATGGGCGCATCACCGCTTGCCATCGTCCGCAAAGTCCTCTTGAACGAAGCGCGCGCGGGCATGGTTTCCAGCATCACCGTCCTCGCCATCGGCCTGCTCTCGTACAGCGCGGCGGCAGGCATGATAGGCGGCGGAGGCTTGGGCGACCTCGCCATCCGCTACGGCTACTACCGCTACCAAACCGAAGTCATCATCTTCATCGTCGCCATCCTCGTGCTGCTCGTTATCCTGATTCAAAGCACCGGCAACGCATTGGCGCGGAAATTGGACAAACGTTAAACCTCACAAACGTAAACAAGGTCGTCTGAAAATACACCTGATGCATTTTCAGACGACCTTTTGAGTGAAAAATACAACATGAAATCCGCCAAAAAAATTCTAATTGCCGTTTATTTAGTCAATATCGGCAATATCCTTTGGTACTTTATTGGCCCCATGAACCATATGCCGAAAATATTGTATATAGGCCTGAGTATCGGCATCTTTCTTGCCCAACTCGTCATCTTGGAAAAATTAGAACACCCGCCCTCCGACGTCAACGCGCACAACAGCAAAATGATGCGTAACGATATGGGTTTCTTCATTTTATTGTGTGTCGGGCTATTGGCTGTCTTTATGATATGGTCCCTTATCGCCTCCCCTGTCCCCATCTGGGGCATCCTTTCATTTGACGATATGGTTTCCATAGGGGAAATGAACGGATCAATTGGCACGATGGACATCGATGAAATGGGCGAAATCAGCGAGCCGGATGAAAGTGCCATGATGGCAGAAGACTATGATGATGAAATGGACGGACACGCCGTAATCGACGGAACAGATGAAATGTATGAAAGTGTCGATACCGCCTTTGATATTTCTCCGTTCGCCACCTCGTTGGATTGGCTCAAGCTCATCTCAGCCCTGACTTTTAAAGCGGGATTGATTTGGCTGTGTTACCGTTCCGCCAAAGGCCTGTACCTCACCATAAAAAACCGTCCCGTTTCCCATAAATGGATTTAAAATCCCAACTGTCCCGACGGCAGAGGCCGTCTGAAAAATCGACTTAACACTTACCAGGAGTAAAACATGCAGACAAACACCTTCTTCAAAACCCTTTCCGCCGCCGCGCTCGCCTTGATACTGGCAGCCTGCGGCGGTCAAAAAGATAGCACATCCGCCGCATCTGCCGCATCGCCTGCCGCCGACAATGGCGCAAAAAAAGAAATCGTCTTCGGTACGACCGTCGGCGACTTCGGCGACATGGTCAAAGACCAAATCAAACCTGCGCTGGAGAAAAAAGGTTATACCGTCAAACTGCTTGAATTCGCCGACTACGTCCGCCCCAACCTCGCTTTGGCAGAAGGCGAACTGGACATCAATATTTTCCAACACAAGCCTTATCTGGACGACTTCAAAAAAGAACACAAATTAGACATCACCGAAGCCTTCCAAGTACCGACCGCTCCTTTGGGCCTGTATCCGGGCAAACTGAAATCGCTGGACGAAGTCAAAGACGGCAGCAGTGTTTCCGCGCCTAACGACCCGTCCAACTTCGCCCGCGCGCTGGTCATGTTGAACGAATTGGGCTGGGTTAAGTTGAAAGACGGTGTTAATCCGCTGACCGCTTCCAAAGCCGATATCGCCGAAAATCCGAAAAACATCAAAATCATAGAGCTTGAAGCCGCACAACTGCCGCGTAGCCGCGCCGACGTCGATTTCGCCATCGTTAACGGAAACTACGCCATGAGCAGCGGCATGAAGCTAACCGAAGCCCTGTTCCAAGAACCGAGCTTCGCCTACGTCAACTGGGCAGCCGTCAAAACCGCCGACAAAGACAGCCAATGGCTCAAAGACGTAACCGAAGCCTACAACTCCGACGAGTTCAAAGCCTACGCGCGCCAACGCTTCGCAGGTTACAAATACCCTGCCGCCTGGGGTGAAAACGCAGCAGCCGGTGCGAAAGCCGAAGCCGCTTCTACTGCTTCGGCAGCAAGTGCCACAGCAGCCTCCGCAGCAAGCACCGGTGCTTCCGCAGCAAAATAAACTGTAAGCCCTAAAGCAAAAGGTCGTCTGAAACCCCAAATCAGGTTTCAGACGACCTTTTTGCCGTATATGGCGGAAATATAGTGGATTAAATTTAAATCAGGATAAGGCCTAAGGAGCGGGAAATATGGCTGCGAAGGTCTCAGGTCGTCTGAAAACCTGATTTGTCAGGAATTTCAGACGACCTTTGGGTGATTGGGGGAAGCGTTTGCCAAATATAGGAAGCTGCTGTTTTGTACTTATTGTCAGGCTCTCTCCAGCCATGCACTCAAACCTCCTCCGTCGCGGTTTTCAAGTTTCAACGTCAGGCCGTGGAGTTTGGCGATGTGTTCGGCGATGGACAAACCCAGTCCGCTGCCTTGGGCATTTTGTCCGGCAGGACGGTAGAAACGTTCTTTAATCCGCGACAGGTGTTCGGGGGCGATGCCGGTGCCTTGGTCGCGTACTTCGATACGGTCAGCGTGAAAATACAGTCCAACCTCGCTGTTTTCGGGCGAATAGCGCACAGCGTTGTCGAGCAGGTTGCGCAACATGAGTTGCAGTAGCGCGTCGTCGCCTTGCAGGAGGGGCGGCTCGGCAAGAAATTCGCGCTTGAGGCGGATGCGTTTTTCGCGGGCGGAGAGGTTGGTGTTTTGCAGCACTTGGCTGCTGAGGCTCTCCCAATTGATGGGGGCGGTATTTTTCAGGCCTTGTTCGGGATCGAGCCGTGCCAGCGTGAGCAGTTGGTTGATTAGGTGTTCGGCGCGGTTGAGGCTTTGTTGGATTTGTTGCAGGTGGTAGGGCTGTTCGGCAGTGTCGCTGAGGGCGAGGACTTCAGCCTGCACTTTCAATGCGGCAAGCGGGCTGCGCAGTTCGTGGGCAGCATCGGAGGTAAAGCGTTGTTCGCGTTCGATGCTGGTCTGAACGCGGGCGAACAGGCGGTTGAGGGCGTCGACCAGGGTTTGGGTTTCCTGCGGTACGGCGCGGCTGACGGGGGCAAGGTTGTCGGCGCGGCGTTCGGACAATTCTGATGCAAGCTCTTTAAGCGGGTAGATGCTGCGTTTGACCGCCAGATGCAGTAGCAACACCATCAGCGGCAGAACAAGCAGCGAGGCGGCAAGGTGTGCCCAAACAATGTTCCACAAAATTTCAAGGCGGTTGCGCCAGGGTTGGACGACGGCGACTGTCTGTCCGGTTTTCCCGTCGTGGTAATAGATGACGCGTAGGCTTTTTTCCTGCCAAGGCTTCCCGATGTCGGTGAAGCCGGAAATTTTGCGGAATGGAATTTCTTTACCCCTTTTGTCTGAGAGCAACAGCCTGCCGTCTGCATTCCAGACGGAGATGCCGTTTTGTTTGTCTTCTGCAAAACCGGTATGGCCTTTGCCCAGGCTTTTTTTTACTTTGGGCAGCAGCACGGCTTTTTCCGGTTCGATGTAGGGCAGTGATTGGGCAAGGTCGCTCATCTGACTGTCGGCGGATTCGTTCAGTTCGTGTAACGCCATTGCCAGTGAAACAGCGTTGGCGGCGAACCATGCCAAGAGCAGTCCGCTGCCGATATAGAGTATCAGGCGTTTGCGGATAGAAGTTTCGGGCGGAAGCTTTTTAAACATGGAACGACCTTTTTGTGCAAGGGAGCTGTTTCTTCAATTTTTGCGTTTTCAGACAACCTTAAGGCATTTCTCCGAGTTGGTAACCCAATCCGCGCTTGGTTTGAATCACGGATGAACCGATTTTTTTGCGCAGGTTGTGGATATGCACTTCGACCGCGTTGCTTTCAACTTCTTGATCCCAGCCGTATAGTTTGTCTTCGATTTGGGCGCGGCTGATGATGTGTTTCGGATTGGCGACCAGCATTTCCAGCAGCCGCCATTCGCGCGCGGTCAGGTTCAGCGGCTTGCCGCCAAGTGTGGCGGTTTGGGCGGAGGTATCCAAATACAGGCTGCCAAAGGTCAGGCCGCTGTCGCTGCGTCCGTGGCTGCGGCGCACCAAGGCATTCAGCCGTGCTTCAAGTTCTTCCAATGCAAACGGTTTGCACAGGTAATCGTCCGCGCCGCTGTTCAACCCGGTCAGGCGGTCGGGCAGCGCATCGCGTGCCGTCAGAATCAGCACGGGTAGCGTCAGACCTTGTTTGCGCCAGTGCCGCAATATTTCTATGCCGTCGATGTTCGGCAGACCCAAATCCAACACCGCCGCATCATAAGGCGCAGCCAGTGGTGCGGACTGTCCTTGAGCGCCATCTGAAAACCAGTCCACCGCCATACCGAGTTTTTTCAGCCCGGCGGCAATACCGTCGCCGATGTGCGGGTCGTCTTCCACCAGCAGGATACGCATAAAGATACTCCTGTTTGTTCGGATAAATGCAGTGAATTCAAATCAAGACGCTCTGCCCCGCCATTTCCCGCCTTCGCAAGAAAAGGTATGACGAAAACCGGGTGCCTCTATTTTAATTGGCTCTATATGATATGGATTATATAGCGGATTGGCTTGAAACTCGTTTTGTTGTACTGCCTTGCTTCAAAACAATATTGTAAGGCAGGGTCGTCTGAAAACCAAAGTCGGGATGGCAATGGAACATCATGCAGACTGCCCGTTTTACCCTTGGTTTCAGGCTGAGGCCTGTCATTAAAACAGGCTGGGCTTAAGTAGAACTTAAGAAATTTGGAGGAATAAATATAAAATAAAAACAATAATTTGAATAAAATTTATAGAAAAATCTTTTTCTTAAGGTTCGCTTAAGTTTGGCTTGTTTTAATACGCTCAATCCAGCAGACACTGTTGGCAGATTTCAAATACACAAACATTTTTATCCGACAAAAAAGGAAACATCATGAAATTCAGCAAAAAAGGTCTCATCATCGCCGTCGCAACCGCTCTGACCATCGGTACTGCCAGTGTCGGTGCATATGCCGCAGGTGCCATACCCGGAACCAAAGCCGCCGCTTTCTCCAGTAGCAAAATCAGTGCCGCCCAAGCTGTCGATTACGCAGTGGCCAAAATTCCCGGCCGCGCCGTCGAAGTCGATTTCCGCCACAAAAACGGCCAGAGCTACTATAAAGTAGAAATAGTTACCGATGACCAGAAACAAGAAGTCTTCGTCGATGCAGCCAACGGGCACATCATCGAAAGCCGCCCAGACTACGACAAAAAACCGCTCCAACCGCTGCCGAACACCAATATTTCCCTGAAACAAGCGATTGCCGCAGCCGAAGCCAAAACAGGCGGCCGCGCGAAGGATGCCGATTTGAGCTATAAAAAAGGTCCGTCGGTTTATAAAGTGGAAACCGTCAACAACATCCAAAAATACGAAGTACGCGTCGATGCCAACA
>NZ_AJMT01000190.1:0-7508 GCF_000260655.1 Neisseria sicca VK64 | reverse complement strand
CTCAACCTGTTGTGTAAACAACGCGACGATTTTCTACACAGTACGCAAACTGAAAATAAGCAATTTGCAGCAACCTGATTCTTCAAATGCGTCAGCAGGCAAACCGATAATTCAATGCCCTGCTCGAAACAGGCATATAATATGCACCTTATCGCAAACAGATTGGAAGGAACCGACGATGGACGGACAAATGGCGCTTTTTTGCTATCAGGAACTGCCGGTTTGGCAGGCAGACGAGATTCCCGACGCGCTGCGTGCGGGTCATGCTTTTGACGAGGGGGAATGGGCTTGCCTGAACGTGTTGCAAGGTCGTCTGAAATTGACGGAAGCTGATAATGCTTCTGTCGAGCTGACTGCCGAAGACGGCGATCACATGATTGCGCCGCAGCAACAGTTTACGGTCGAGCCTTTGACGGACGATACGGAAATCAAGCTCTCGCTTTATTGCGCGGCAAAAGATTATTTCAATAAGAAATACGGCATGAGCGCGACCCATTCGGCGGTAGTGGCGGCTGAAAATATCGTTCCTACGGGCAAGGCTTTGGATATGGGCTGCGGTCAGGGGCGCAATGCGCTGTTTTTAGGTTTGAAAGGATTTGACGTAACCGCCGTGGACAACAATCCGCAGGCGGTGCAAAACGTCAACGAGTTGGCACGCATCGAAGACCTGGACGTGCGGGCGGTAGAATATGATTTGAATGCCGCCAACCTTCAAGATCATTTCGACTATATCGTGGCGACGGTTGTGTTTATGTTCCTGTATCCGCGCTTTGTGCCGCAAGTGATTGCCGATATGCAGGCGCACACCAACCCGGGCGGCTACAACCTGATCGTTTCGGCGATGGACACTGAAGACTTCCCCTGCCCTATGCCTTTTCCGTTTAAATTTAAAGAAGGCGAGTTGCGCGAATACTACCGCGACTGGGAGATTGTCGAATACAAAGAGGAACTCGGCGCCATGCATGCGAAAGATGCGGCGGGCAATCCGATACAGTTTAAGTTTGTTACCATGTTGGCGAAAAAGCCTGAAGTATAAACGAACGGGGTCGTCTGAAATATTTTCAGACGACCTTTTGGTATCCGCTTTGTTACGGCGCTTTGAACTTTTCCTACCTGCCATCCGACCGGCAGCATCAAATCTGGATTGTGTCGGCTAGAGGCGGTTTCCACTCAGCCACGCATCACCGACAACTTCAAAAACAAAAAGGTCGTCTGAAACCTTTCAGACGACCTTTTATGATCAAACAATCAGTTGCTCAACACGTCCACGCCTTTGGGCGGGGTGAACTTGAATGCGCCGCGCGAAAGGTTGGGCTTGGTGTTCAAGCCGCCGAAGCTGATGGAGGTTTGGTTGCCGAAGCTGTCTTTCAGCTGCATGGCGGCGAGGTTGTCGCCTTTGAAGCCGATGCGGATGTATTGGTAGCCGGCGTTGTTTTTCTTGGGTGTTGCCAAGACGTAGTCGATGCCGTTGGACGAGCCGTCTTCTTTGAGGGAGTAGCTGCTGTCAAGGGCGTTTTTGTTGGAGAGGATGGCGGCGGGGCTGTCGCCGATGGTTTGGTCTTGGGCGGACTTGGTCACTTGTGCCAAATCAACGTCATAGAGCCAAATGGTTTGACCGTCGCCTACGATGGTTTGTTTGTAGGGTTTGGTGTATTCCCATTTGAAGAGACCCGGACGCAGGATTTTGAAAGTACCGTGTGCGGTTTGGGTTTTCTTTTTGCCTTGGACGGTTTGGGTGAAGCTGCCGCTGATACCGTCGGCGTCGTTGTTGAATTTCTTGAGTGCATCCACTGCGCCTGCCTGTGCGAAACCGATGGTCGCGGTCAAGGCGGAAGCGGCGAGGAATTTGAACAGGTTGTGTTGTTTCATCATTATTTTTCCTTGTTGGAAGGGGTGTGGCGCCCAGTATCGATGTTACAAAATAACAATGCAAGCCGCTTATGGGCGGTTTACATTTTGCAAACAGTGTTTTCCGAGGGCTAATTTTTTGAAGCTGCGGGATTTTTTCCTGCGGAAAAGACAATCGGGTTTCACAATTCTTTAATGTATGCCGACTGTGCAAACTGTGGTATTTAATGGTTTTTGACGCGCAACGCCAAATTGTAAAGATTATATTCCTTATATTGTTTTTTTTAAACGCTATAATATTTGTTTTCCGAAAAACGGCAGACTTGGAATGAAACCTGATATCTATGCTTTGCTGGAACTTGCCCTGCTTTCAGACGACCCCGATGAAAAAGGACGGCTGACGGACGAGGCGTTTGCCGCCGTTCAAAACATGGACGGTGCTGAAGCAAACACCGCGCCGCTGGACTTCCGCCACGCGGGACGGCCGCCGAAGCCTGTTTTGGTCGCGCCGTCGCAACTGACGCCGCGCAAGATGAACACGACCGAAGGCTATGCGGCGATGCTGCACGCGATTGCGCATATCGAGTTCAACGCTATCAATCTGGCTTTGGACGCGGCATACCGTTTCCGTACGCTGCCGTTTCAGTTTGTGCGCGACTGGGTGCGGGTGGCGAAGGAAGAGGTGTACCACTTCCGCCTGATGCGCGAAAGGCTGCGCGCTTTCGGCTTCGATTACGGCGATTTCGAGGCTCACAACCATTTGTGGGACATGGCGTATAAAACCGCCTACGACCCGCTGTTGCGCATGGCTTTGGTGCCGCGCGTGTTGGAAGCGCGCGGGCTGGACGTTACGCCGGGGATACGCGCGAAGGTGGAACAGCGCGGCGATTCGGAAACCTGCGGCGTGTTGGACGTGATTTACCGCGACGAAGTGGGCCATGTCGCTATCGGCAACCATTGGTATCAGCACCTCTGCCGCGAACGCGGTTTGGAACCTGTCGCCCTGTTCCGCAGTCTGATTGCCCGTTACGATATGTTTATCTTCCGCGGCTATGTGAACATCGAAGCGCGTGAAAAAGCCGGCTTCAGCCGCTTCGAATTGGATATGTTGGAAAATTTCGAGCAGGGTTTGAAACAAGGCAAAAAGGTCGTCTGAAAACCCTGCATCCGGATTTTCAGACGACCTCTGTTGAGGAACGTTATGTCTCACCATCACGAACACCATCATCACGCACACGCCCACACGCATACCGCCAACAAAAAAGTATTGCGCGTGTCGTTCATCATCATCGCCGCCTTTATGCTGCTGGAGGCTTTCGGCGGCTGGCTGACCCACTCGCTCGCGCTGCTTTCCGACGCAGGGCATATGTTCAGCGACGCATTTTCCTTGGGTGTGGCGTTGTGGGCGTTCAAACTCGGCGAAAAAGAAACCACGCTGCAAAAGACCTTCGGCTACAAACGTTTCGAAATCCTCACCGCCATGTTCAACGGCTTGTCGCTGGTGGTCATCGCCGTGCTGATTTTCTACGAAGCCATCAAACGCCTGCTTTATCCGCCCGAAATCGCCACGCTGGGGATGCTCGTCATCAGCGTCGTCGGCCTGCTGGTCAACATCGGCGTGGCGGTTTATATGCTGAAAAACAGCGATACCGAAGCCAACGTCAACATGCGCGGCGCGTATCTGCACGTTTTAAGCGATCTTCTCGGCTCAATCGGCGCGATTGCCGCCGCCGTGCTCATGATGGCGTTCGGCTGGAAATGGGCGGATCCGCTCGCCAGCGTGTTTGTTGCCGCGCTGGTTGGACGCAGCGGCTGGGGGCTGCTCAAACAAACGCTGCACATCCTCATGGAAGGCGCGCCCGAAAACATCCACACCGACGACCTGCTCGCCGTCATCCGCAATACCGACGGCGTCAAATCCGTCCACGACTTACACGTCTGGACGATTACCAGCAATATCAACGTCCTATCCTGCCACATCGTCGTGGACGGTAGCATGACCGTGGCCGAATCCGAACAAATCGCCTACCGCATCGAACACGAGTTGTCCCACAAAAACATCGGACACTGCACCATCCAAATCGAAAGCGAACACCATCCGCATCCCGACAGCGTCTTGTGTGCCAACGAGACCGACGGCGCACACCATCACCACCACTAAACCCAAAGGTCGTCTGAAACCCTTTTCAGACGACCCCATCGAAAAACCAAAGGAAAACACATGATACAAGCCGTATTGTTCGACCTCGACGGCACGCTCGCCGACACCGCCCTAGACCTCGGCGGCGCACTCAATACCCTGCTCAACCGCCACGGACTGCCCGAAAAAAGCATGGACGAAATCCGCACCCAAGCCAGCCACGGCGCGGCAGGACTGCTCAAACTCGGCGCAAGCATCACCCCCGACCATCCCGACTACGCCCAATGGCGCACCGAATACCTTGACGAATACGACAGCCGCTACGCCCAAGACACCGCCCTCTTTGACGGCGTGAACGAACTCATCGCCGAACTCGACAGACGCGACATCAAATGGGGCATCATCACCAACAAACCCATGCGCTTCACCGACAAACTCGTCCCCAAACTCGGCTTCGTCATCCCGCCCGCCGTCGTCGTTAGCGGCGACACCTGCGGCGAATCCAAACCCAGCGTCAAACCCATGCTGTATGCGTGCGAACAAATCCATGCCGACCCGCAACACACGGTTTACGTCGGCGACGCCGAACGCGACATGCAGGCCGGACGCAACGCGGGTATGAAAACCGTACTTGCCGACTGGGGCTATATCGCCGCTGAAGACCAAACCAAAACTTGGCCGTTCGACCACCGCATCGCAGCGCCTTCGGCATTGCTGAAGATTCTGTAAAACGAAAGGTCGTCTGAAAACTTTCAGACGACCTTCTTCAAATCTGCTTCTTTATTTCTTCTTCAAATAAACACCGCTTTCGATATGGTGCGTAAACGGGAACTGGTCAAACAACGCGGCGCGTTCGACAGTATGGGTTTGGCAGAGGGTGTCGAGGTTCGCGCGCAGGGTTTCGGGGTTGCAGGAAATATAGATAATGTTGTCGAATTGCGAAACCAACTTCAGCGTTTCATCATCGACGCCGGCGCGGGGCGGATCGACAAAAATCGTGGAAAAACCATACTCTTTCAGCGAGATGCCCTGCTCTTGCAGGCGGCGGAATTCGCGACTTTGCGTATAGGCTTCGGTAAATTCTTCAGCGGAGAGGCGGGCGATTTTGATGTTGTCCCTTTGGTTCGCCTCGATGTTCCACTGTGCGGCGTAAACGGAAGTTTTGGACACTTCGGTTGCTAAAACCTGACGAAAATGCTGCGAGAGCGGCAGGGTGAAATTGCCGTTGCCGCAGTAGAGTTCAAGCAAATCACCGCCGAGGTTTTGTGCAACATCACACGCCCAGCCGAGCATTTTTTCGCACACGCGGGCGTTGGGCTGGGTAAAGCTGCCTTCGACTTGGCGGTAGCGGAAGGTCTTGCCGTTTACGTTCAGCTCTTCGGTGATATAGTCTTGAGTCAAAACAATTTTCTGCCCCCTACTCCGACCGATGATATGGATGCCCAATTCACGCGCCAAGGTTTCGGCGGCACGCTGCCACGCTTCGCCCAGTTTTTTGTGGTAAATCATGGTAACGAGCATCTCGCCGCTCAGTGCAGACAAAAATTCTACGGCGTACCAACGGTTTTTGAGTTCGGGATTTTGCACGGCGGCTTCGATGAGCTTGGGCATCAAGGCATTGATGGACTCGGAGGCGGCGGGAAATTGGTCGCAACGTATCAGGCTTGCGCCGCTCGCTTTCTGCCCGCGCTCGAACATGGCGTAAAACATTTCGCCGCCTTCGTGCCAGATGCGGAATTCGGCGCGCATCCGGTAATGCTGTTCTGGGGATTCGAAAACTTGAATTTCAGGAAAATCCAAACCTTGAAAAAGCTGTTGCAAGTATTGGATTTTTTGGTCGAGCTGTTGCGTATAAGCGGTCATGTCAGATTAATCTAATAAAAACAATCAGCGCATTATAATATAGTTCAAAGAGCAGATTACGGCACTGCGCCAAAAACAGCAAACCCACCGCCCCAATACCCCATAAATGCTTTCTCAAGCAGTTTCAAAAAATTTTGGAAGCCACTCGGGCAGCCGTTATTTTTTTCTGATCTACAAGCAAAAAGGCATGCCTAAATTTCAGCGAAACTTCCGGCCCGGCATTCCATCGATTTACCCATTCAATCTATATTGATTAAGTAAAAATAACATTATAGAATATTCACTCTTTTTAACATTTCATCTTGGGTACCCATCATGTCCGCCAAACGCTTCCTCATTGCCGCCTTCTTGTCCGCTTCCGCATTCGCCGGTGCTGATGTTCATATTGATGAAAGCATCCCCTATCGCGATAAAGAAGAGATTGATAACCGCATCGTATCCGAGTGTTTAGAAGTCGGCAGCATCATGTCCGAATCTTTGCGGGAGAGTGCGGCAAAAAGCGGGGTGACCGTCGTGCGCGATGGTCTGAAACAAGACACTTACGCAGACATCGCCATCACTTCCGCCATGAGCGCAGGCAATGCCTTTGTGGGACACGCCAAGGGCTTGGCTGTTTCTGTGACTTTGTATATTGACGGCAAACAAGTCAAAAAAACCACATTATCCCGCAATTCTATGGGCGGCATGTTTGGCGGTTTTAAAGGTTCTTGTTCCGTCCTGAACCGGACGGCCAAAGTTTTGGGTACAGATTTGGCCAAATGGATTATCCAAGAACAGAAAACCGCTCAGGCTAAATAAAGCGTTTAATCAAAAGATTGGTTTGCAAGCTCCGCTTCTGCCGTCAAAACCAGTGATAGCGGGGTATCGGTCACACACTGTACCAATCTTCCCATGACGAGTCAGTGCGAATACAAACGCGCCCCTAAATATAGACAAAAAAGTCGTCTGAAAACATCCGCACCCATGCGAAACGTTTTCAGACGACCTTTTGCTTATCTTAACCAGGATAGAAACCTTATTTCTTTTAACGCCCGAAGCCGATATAAGTTTCTCCGCTGCCTTGGTTGCGGCTGCGCCAAGTGTCTTTGGCACCGGTTTTCGAACCCAAGGGCGCATCTTGTTCGACCTGCCACAATACATCATTGCTGCCGCCGATAGGATGCGAACCGCGCATACCGACATAGCTGCCCATGTCGCTTACGCCGTTATTGGAAATTCTGTGGCTGCCGTATTTTGTGTTGGAAGCTTCCACTCCGGCTTTCAAATCGCCGTAAAAATGAACTTCCGCCGCAGCCAACGCAGGCAGTGCGAGTAAAGACAAAATTAGAATTTTCTTCATTATGAAATGCTCCTTATGTGACATCCCTTCTGCACAAGCAGGCGGGAAGGGTTAGTGCAAGGCGAATTCTACCGTCCTAAAAGTTTGTGTTTGAATTAAGAAAGAAAATTCATGCAAAGGGTCGTCTGAAAAATGTCAAATCAGATTCAAACTTCCCATGCCAACCGTATACGTTTTGAACGGCAGATGCGCTTCAAACCGAAGCCGCGCCTCGCCATCCGGAGCTTTATAGTGGATTAACTTTAAACCAGTACGGCGTTGCCTCGCCTTGCCGTACTATCTGTACTGTCTGCGGCTTCGTCGCCTTGTCCTGATTTA
>NZ_AJMT01000189.1:0-2488 GCF_000260655.1 Neisseria sicca VK64 | reverse complement strand
CCTTTGACGCTCAGGCTGTCACCCAGTTTCTTCGCACCGGTCGTGCCGTTGTCGGCGGCAAAGGTCAGACCTTTGTTATCCACCGCGTCTTTCGCCGCTACGCCTTTGGCGATGTCGGCTTTGGCTTCGTCAGTCAAATCCAGCGCGTAATCGGTAACACCGTCGGCGTCTTTCGCACCTTCGCTGACTTTAACCGCGCCGTTAGCCACTTGGCTGAGGGTGGTCTTGTCGGCATTGACGGTGTACTCGGTGTTGTTGCCGTCCACTTTTTCGCTGACGGTCACGTTCTTACCGGCGACGACGGTGGTGGTTTTTTCGGTGGCGGCGAGTTGTTCGTTCAACTGGGCGACGTTGACGGCGTCGGTGTCTGCCGTACCTTTGGCTACGTTGGCAATCTTGTTGCCGCCGTTGTTCAGACCGGCATTGGTCAGAGACACTTGGCTTGGCGAACCGTCCGCACCGATCTTCAGACCTTCTCCGCTCAGTACGCTGTTGCCGGAGATGAAGCTGTCGGCAAGTACGGTAGTAGCAGAAACAGTGCCGAATTCGACATCGTCTTCAGTCTCAACCGTCAGCTCTTTACCGCTGCGTTTCACTCGGATGTTCTTACCTTGTTTCACGGTCACGGTGTCGCCTGCTGCGATTTTTTCGCTGTCGCTGTCGGCTTCGTCGTTCGCTTTCAGCTTCCAACCTTTGTCGGCTGTCGCTTTCACTGACTTGATCGCGTCGTGGACGTTGTTTTCACCTGTTCCGCCGATGTCGCTGGTCGTAACGTTGCCGTTGTTGTTGGCTGCGTTACCGCCCAAGACGTTCGCCAAATTCACTTGGGTTGCGTCCAGTTGGGCTTCGGTCGCGGCTTTGTTTGAGTCGGCCAATGGAGCGGCACCCAATGTGGTGTTGGTCAGTCCGCTGACAATACCTTCTTTACCGTCAATCACTACCGGCTTGCCGCCGTTCGCTGCGTCTTTGCCGATGGTCACTTTCTCGGCCAGGCTGAAGTCGATTTCTTTGCCTGTACCGCTTGTGGTAACGATGTTCTTGTCTTTGCTTGTGTACTTGACTGTATCGCCCAAGTTCACTTTTTCAGACGACCCGTTGTCCGCAACAATGTTCAGACCTTTGGTCACTTCTTCGCCTACTTTGTCCAATGCGTCTTGAACGGTGCCTACGGCAGGATGTTTCGTGCCGTCCGCTTTGGTAACGGTAAAGCTAGGCGCTGCAACCTCTCCAGTTGTCGGATCAATGTTGGTATTCAACGCTTTGGCTACTGGGTTCAACTGGCTGACGTTCACTCCGTCAGTATCCGCCGTACCTTTGGCTACGTTGGTAACTTTGTTGCCGCCGTTGTTCAGTCCGGCAGTAGTCAGGGATACTTGGCTCGGAGAACCGTCTGCACCGATCTTCAAACCTTCGGTAGTCAAGACGCTGTTGCCTGCGATGACGCTGTCGGCAACCACACTGGCAGCTTCTACGGAATCAGCTTTGACATGAGTAAACTCAACGTCGTCTTCAGTCTCAACCGTCAGCTCTTTACCGCTGCGTTTCACTCGGATGTTCTTACCTTGTTTCACGGTCACGGTGTCGCCCGCAGCGATTTTCTCGCTGTCGGCTTCGTCGTTGGCTTTCAGGTTCCAGCCTTTGTCAGCAGTTTCTTTAACTGCGGCAATGGCTTCGTGGACGTTGTCTTTACCTGTACCACCAATGTTGCTGGTCGTTACGTTGCCGTTGTTGTTGGCTGCGTTGCCGCCCAAGATGGTTGCCAGGTTCACTTGGGTAGCATCCAGCTGCGCTTCGGTCGCGGCTTTGTTCGATCCTGCCAATGGGGCAGCACCCAATGTGGTGTTGCTCAGTCCGCTCACTGTGCCGGTCGTACCGTCAATGCTGACAGGTTTGCCACTGTCTTGGCCGATTTTGACGGTGTCGGCCAGTTTCAGTTGTACGCCGCCTTCAACGGTGTCGCTGACAATGTTGCTGTCGCCTTTGATGTTGATCGTGCCGCCCAACGCGTATTTGTTGCTGCCTGTGGTACCGCCAACGTTGATGCCTTTGGTTACTTCTTCACCTACTTTGTCCAAAGCGTCTTGAACAGTATGTACAGGTGTACCTTCCGTACCGTCGGCATGTTTGACGGTAAAGTTAGGCGCTGCGATAGAGCCGTCTGGATTGACAGTCGTATTCAATGCTTTGGCAATCGGGTTCAGCTGGCTGAAGTTCACTGCGTCGGTATCCGCCGTACCTTTGGCTACTTTGGCAATCTTATTACCACCGTTACTCAGTCCGGCCGTGGTCAGAGACACTTGGCTCGGAGAATTATCCGCACCAATTTTCAGACCCTCGGTAGTCAAGACGCTGTTGCCTGCGATAACGGTTTCTGCAATCACATTGGTGGCATTGACGGCATTGAATTCAACATCGTCTGAAGTGGCTACGGTGATGTTTTTGCCGTTGCGGGTCACTTTGATGTTTTTGCCTTCTTTAATGGCTACTT